>JBFXBB010000237.1:0-4751 GCA_050183685.1 Amphiplicatus sp. | reverse complement strand
CTCCGGCCGGAAACCGGGACTCGCTCTTCGTCTCAGGATGGGCGGTGGGATGCGGCTTGAAAATAATGTGATAAAATAACATACTCCTCTGCCGTTAACCGCATGATGATTCGATTTTGAGTCAAGCATTGGGCGTGTAGAGTGGCGGTTGGAGCGTGGAATAGAAATGAGCAAACGAACATTCTTCGTGCGCGCCTGCTGGGACGCAGAGGCGAAAGTCTATTACGCGGAGAGCGATATTGAAGGCCTGCATATCGAAGCCGACACGATCGAGGAGTTTGAGTCCGTCATGATGGACCTCGCTCCCGAACTGATCGTCGTCAATCATTTCGAGGCGTCCGAGCTGGCGCGCACGCCGCTGAAAGACCTGATGCCGGCTATTTTATGGCAACGTCCCGAAAATGATCCTGCCTGCGCCTAGATGGCGAAGGGCTATTACAAAGAGGTCGCGGCGTTTCTAAAGGCGAATGGTTACGTCTATAAAGAGCCCGCCAAAGGCTCTCATGAAAAATGGGCCCATGAGGAAACCGGTCATATCCTCATTGTGCCGCGTCATTTGAAAAGTCGTCACACGGCCAATTCGATCCTCAAAACGGCTGGCGTCAGTAAGAAATTCTGACGTCAATAATATCCGCGTCGCCCCAAATCATGCCGCACGACGGTTCGGCCGATGGGCCAGAGGGCGAAGCGTGCAAGCTTTAAATGCGCCCAGGCGAAAGGCAGGCCGATGATCGTGAGCGCGAGCAAGGCCGCCGCGACGAGATGGCCGAGCGCGAGCCACCAGCCGGCGAGGACGAACCATATAATATTGCCCAGAAAGCCGAGCGGCCCGGAGGCGATCGTCTCGCCATAGACGCGCTCGCTCGCCACCGCCTTCGCGCCGAAGGGCCAGAGCGTATAGACGCCATTGTCGAAGGCCGCGCCCGCCCAGGGGATGCCGATGATCGTGACGACCATGACGAGCGCGCCGACAAACCAGCCCAGCGCGGAAACGGCCCCGCCCAGGATGAGCCAGAGAATATTGAGGACAAAGCTCGCCGGATCGATCGAGGACTCGTCGGTCAGCGGATGGCCGCGCAGCATAAGAAGCGCTCCTTTCGCGGTTCAATATAGGACGCAAAGAAGCGCTTTTACAGGCGGCCCGCCGCTATTGATGAGCGGCCTGCCAGGCGGCGTCGAAAGTCTGCCAGGCCGCGACGACCTTCTCCTCCTCGTCGACCGAGGCGTTGAAGGCGGCGTTGGCCGCGATCCGTTCTTCCTTTTCGAGTTTCTTATTGTCGGCGATGGCGGTGAGACAGTCGCGATAAGGCGTGAGCGCGGCCTGATAGGCCTTGATTTCGGCGATCGTCGCCGAGCGGTCGTCGGCGGTCGCCGTCGCCGGGTCGGGCATCATCGGCGGGGTCGCCTCCGACGCGCATTCTTTCGCGAAGGCCGCGCCGGACAGCATCATCGCCGCAACGAGCGGCGTCGCCAATTTCATCATCACCAGAAACTCCCTCCTAAGCTGACGGCGAGAGAGTAATTGGATGCAGGGCGAACCGCAAATCCGTCCTGGGGAGCAGGCGATAAGGGGGGCAGGCGATAAATCGCGATCGGCTCCTCTCCCCGCGGCCCATCCTTCGTGACGCGGCCCTTAAGGGGCCGCTCCTCAGGAGGAGGCTGTGCTCTGCCGCAACAAGCAAAAGCCTCATCCTGAGGAGCGGGCGAAGCCCGCGTCACGAAGGATGGGCCGCGACCGCCGCCTCGAATTTGTGGCCGCGCGCTTAAAGCCCAAGCTGTGCGATCAGATCTCCAGGTTTCGCGCCGCTTTCGCGCAATGCGCGTATCGTCAGCGCCTTGTCGCGTTTGGCGAGCCGCTTCCCGGCCTCGTCCGTGATCAGACGGTGATGGCGGTAGACCGGCGTCGGATAGCCGAGAAGCGCTTGCAGGACGCGGTGAAGCGCCGCCGCGCTCTCAAGATCCTCGCCGCGAATGACATGGGTGACGCCGGCGAGCGCGTCGTCATGGACCGAGGCGAGGTGATAGCTCGCGCCGGCGTCTTTGCGCGCGATGACGACATCGCCGAAGTTCTCGGCGTCCGGATCGAACGCCGCGCCGAGACGCGCGCGCGCCGCTTCGAGGCTGAGCCGCCAGGCGAAGGGCTCGCCGGCCGCGATCCGCGCGGCTTCCTCCTTTTCGGAAAGCGCCGCGCCGGTGAAGAGAGGGCCATTGAAGGCCTGCATTGGGCCCGGCCCGTCATGAGGCGCGCTCGCGATCGCCGCCGTCACTTCCGCGCGGGTCTTGAAGCAGCGATAGACGAGGCCCATCGCCCTGAGGCGATCGAGCGCGGCGGCGTAATCGTCGAAATGCTCGGACTGGCGGCGCACAGGGCGCTCCCAGTCGAGGCCGAGCCAGGCGAGATCCTCGAAGATCGCGGCCTCGAATTCCGGCTTGCAGCGGGTCTGGTCGATATCCTCGATGCGCAGGAGAAAGCGCCCGCCCGCCGCGCGCGCCGCGCGCCAGGCGGTGAGCGCCGAAAAGGCGTGCCCGAGATGGAGAAGCCCGGTCGGGGAGGGGGCGAAGCGGGTGATCATGGCAGGCGCCGCGCTCCAGCGCGGCGGGTGATCGAGTTGAATCGAAGCGCTCGCGGCCCGGCTTATTGCGAGCCGTCATTGGCGGCCGCTCGTTTCGGCCGAGCCGCGAGGTGGGCCTCTATCTCCTCGAAAGTCATGGGCTGCGGTATTTTGCCCGGTTCGGTGTAGAGGCCGTTGACGATTGGCCTGCCGCCGCGAGGATAGCTGATGAGCGGCTCGTCCCTTGGCGCCCGGGATTTGAAAGACTCGACCGCGGCGATGAGGCCGTTCCCGTCTGGATCGGTCACATAGGCAGGCACGGCGTCGACGCGCAGCGCGAAGGAGATATGCGTTTTTTCTCCGCCTGGGCCGGTCGGGCTGTAGTCGGCGTTGCGCCGCAGCACGTACCAGAGGGCGGGCAGTTGGATTCCGTCATAGCTCTCGACGGTCGTACCGCTGACGATCATGAAGTTGTCGTGGATTGCGGCCCACGGCCGGTACCCGGCGATATAGCCTTTGAGGCCGCCATCGGGGAGCGTCCGGAAGTCGAGGCGAGCCTGCAACAGCTCCAGGCCCAGTCCGTAGAAGGCGTCGCGCATGACGATGCGCGGATTCGGTTCGGTGGTGATTCGCCCGTCTGCAATCTTGCCCTTGAAGATCGCTTCATAGGTCGCGTGCGGCCGGATTCGGAAGGTGTAGTCGTGCGCGACCTCGTGCGCGCCCGCGCCGGCGCCGCTCTTCACCAGCTTGTCGTAGCTCATGTAGAGTCCCACGCGAACGTCGTTGTCGTTCATCGGATCGTCGCCTTGCCCGGAGACGACGAGCACGAGCGTCCAGGCGCCGTCTTGCACGAATACATTGGGCCCCTCGGTTCCCTGCTGCCGGCGGGTCAGACCGCGCAGATACTTCCAGCAGCCGAGCGCCTTGTAGAAATTATTGTCGATCCCCTTTTCGCCTGTCGGGCTGGTGAAGCCGGTGCGGGGGTCGCCGTCCAGGTTGAGCCCTTCGGCGATCTTGCCCTCGACTTCCACGAAGCCCGGATCCGGAGTGGAGGTCGGGTCGACATAGACATTCGCGCGATCCTTGCCGCGGAAGGCCATTTGATTGACGCGTTCCCGCCGGGGAATATCCATGTTGCCCGGATCGAGGAGCCATTTGGCCGCCTCGGGCTTGTAGCCTGCCTTCACGAGGACGGCGAGCCAGTCGGGGTCAGGATTGGCGCCTTTGGGACAGTCCGTGCCAGGATCCACCGGCCCGCCCTGACCGCCATAGTACATGGCGGGCTCATTCCATTCGACGGCGTAGCTCCGGGTCCAGCCGGCAAAGGCCGCGCCGGGGCTCGCCAGCGCGGCGGCGGCGAGCGCCAAAAAAAGGATGCAGGGATTTCTTTGGGCAGCCATGGACGTCTCCTGACTTTGTCGCCGCGAGCGCAAGCCGACCGCGGTCCGGACGACACTTTCACCGTGCGGCGGCCACCGTGCGGCGGCCACCGTGCGACGGCTCGGGCTGCGGGACGCGTTCGATGCTCTAGCCGTCGGGATCGCAAACCATGTCGATCCGGCCGGCGTTGCTCCGCGGCGCGTCCTACCCGCCTGCGGCCACACGCTCCGAATGACCCGGCCCGAAGCCGGTCGCCGGCGGGCCCTGCCTGGCCCGCAGCGAACTACGCTATGACATCGCCGCGATCCTTGCGGTCCTTGTATCGGGTGACCTGAACGAAGGCGATCCTCATGATGCGCCTCCCCGTCAAACCGCCGCGCCGCCGACCGTCAGGCGGTCGATCTTCATCGAGGGCTGGCCGACGCCGACGGGAACGCCCTGGCCGGCCTTGCCGCACATGCCGACGCCCGGATCGAGCGCAAAATCATTGCCGATCATCGAGACTTTCGTCAGCACGCTCGGCCCGTCGCCGATCAGCGCGGCGTTTTTGACCGGCGCGCCGATCTTGCCGTTCTTCACGCGATAGGCCTCGGTGCAGTTGAAGACGAATTTGCCCGAGGTGATGTCGACCTGGCCGCCGGCGAAATGCACCGCGTAAATCCCGTTCTTGACGCTTTGGATGATCTCTTCGGGGTCCTTGTCGCCGGCGAGCATGAAGGTGTTCGTCATGCGCGGCATCGGCGCGGCGGCGAAGCTTTCGCGCCTTCCATTGCCGGTCGCGGCCATGCCCATCAGCCGGGCGTTGAGGCGGTCTTGCAG
>JBFXBB010000236.1:0-4765 GCA_050183685.1 Amphiplicatus sp. | reverse complement strand
TCTTTCAATGTCGTTTCGAACGCGATTTCAGGGCTCCAGCCGAGAATCGCCTTCGCCCGCCTGTTGTCGCCGCTCGCGACCTTGATATCGTTTGGCCGAAGCTTGTGCGGGTCGATGACGACCTCGTTATCGCCGCCCGATTCACCAATGAGATGTTCGAGAATGTCCCCGATCCGGCGCGCCCGCCCTGAACTGTGTTTAAGCGCCCGGTCGCGCGCCTCGGGGAGCGGCAGCTCCAAGGCCAGCACATAGGCGCGGGCGATATCGCGCACGTCGAGAAAATCGCGCGCCGCGTCGAGATTGCCGACGCTGATCCGGCGCGCCTGCCTGCCGGTCTCGATCATCGCGATTTGGCGCGCGAAAGCGGACACGACATAGTCGGCCGGCTGGCCCGGCCCCGTTTGATTGAAAGCGCGGCAGCACACGGCGTCGAGGCCGTCAAACGCCATCTGACGCAGCGCCATGTCCGCCGCCGCCTTGGTCGCGCCATAGACGGTCATCGGCTGCAAGGGGGCGGCCTCGCCGATCGGCAGGCCGCATTGCGCAAAGCTCAGCCCATACGCTTCGGCGCTGCCGGCGAAGACGAAGCGCGCCGAGGGCGCATGGACCATGACGGCGTCGGCGAGATGAAGAACGCCGTTGAAATTCACCCGCCATGCCGCCGGGGCGTTGGCGCGCGCCTGGCCGGGATGAGCGATCGCGGCCAGATGCACGATTCCGGTCGGCGCGATCTTCTTGATCGCCGCCGCCGTCGCCTCGGCGTCGGCGATGTCGAAGGCGGCGCATTCATGGTTCGTCGCCGAAATGTCGTCGGCCTTCTGCGCGCCAAGGACGATTTCGGACGGCCCGTAACCGGCGTCCTTCAGGCACTGCAGAACATGCTGTCCGACGAAGCCGGCGGCGCCCGTCAAGAGGATGCGCCGACCGCCCTTCGGGGCGCGACGCGGCCGAGATGTCGAAGGGTCTGGCATTCAATGTCCCGCGGAGGGCGCGCCGGCGTCTTTCAGGAATGCCGCTTTATGTCGGCGTCGACCATTTCGCATATCATGTCCTCAAGGCTCGTCGTCGGCTCCCATCCGAGTTTTTGGCGCGCCTTTGCCGGGTCTCCGAGCAGAATGTCGACCTCCGCCGGACGAAAGAGCGCCGGATCGATGACGAGATGCGCGTCCATCTTGAGGCCGGCATGGGCGAAGGCGATTTGGCACATGGCGCGAACGCTTGTCGTGCGGCCGGTCGCGACGACATAGTCGTCCGGCTCGTCCTGTTGCAGCATGAGCCACATAGCGCGCACATAGTCCCGCGCATGGCCCCAGTCGCGCTTGGCGTCGATATTGCCGAGCCGCAATTCTCTCGCCTTTCCCGTCTTGATGCGCGCGACGCCGTCAGTGACCTTGCGCGTGACGAATTCGACGCCGCGGAGCGGGGATTCGTGATTGAAGAGAATGCCGCTAGAGGCGTGCAACCCGAAGCTTTCGCGATAATTCACCGTGATCCAATGTCCGAAGAGTTTCGCAACGGCATAGGGCGAGCGCGGATAGAACGGCGTCGTCTCGCTTTGCACGGGCTCGCGGACGAGGCCGAACATTTCCGAGGACGAGGCCTGATAGAAACGCGCCTCGGGCCGTGCGATGCGCGCCGCTTCGAGCATGTTGGCGACGCCGAGGCCGGTGACATTGGCCGTCAGCAGCGGCTGATTCCACGATGTCTTCACGAAGGACTGCGCGGCGAGATTGTAAATCTCCGCCGGCGCCACATGCTGAATGGTCCGGATGAGGCCGGACAGGTCGAGGAGATTGCCGTCCTCAAGCTGGACTTTGTCGGCGATCCCGAGCCATTGCAGGCGATGAATATTGACTTCCGACGCGCTCGACCGGCGGACGAGCCCGTGCACCTCATAGCCTTTTTCAACGAGCAGCGCGGCGAGATAGGCCCCGTCCTGACCGGTGATCCCGGTAATCAGCGCCTTGGGTTTCCCAGTCACAAGCCCTCCTGCCGGCCGACAGGCTGATTTCTCCGCTATCCGGGGCCAAGTCAATGCCTTGATCCACCGGACGGAATTTCGTCAAAGGTCCGGCCTTAGGGGGCGCCGGGGGCGACCGACGACAGGGGGTCTTTTGCGGGATTGGCCGCCAGGCGCAGTGCGTGCATAAGCTAGCCGGGATGGGCTTGGGGCCGGATGCTGCAATCAGGGATGCGCTTATGAGATTGTTGGTGACGGGCGGGGCCGGTTTCATCGGCTCGGCGGTCGTGCGTCAGGCGGTTGCGGCGGGCCATGAGACGCTGGTCGTCGACAAGCTGACCTACGCCGCCAATCTCGACAATCTCGCCTCCGTGACCGGCTCCAGCCTATATAGTTTCGAAAAGGCGGACATCGCCGACGGCGCGCGGATGCGCGCGCTGATGCAGGCGTTCAAACCGGACGCGGTGATGAATCTCGCCGCCGAAAGCCATGTCGACCGGTCGATCGACGGGCCCGCCGATTTCATCGAGACGAATATCGTCGGAACGTTTCGCCTGCTTGAGGCCGCGCGCGATTATGTCGCGAGCGGCGCGGCGCCGGCGGGCTTCCGCTTCCATCATATCTCGACGGACGAGGTGTTCGGCTCGCTCGGGCCCGTCGGCGCCTTCACCGAAACCTCGCCCTATCGGCCGAACTCGCCCTATTCGGCCTCGAAAGCCGCCTCCGACATGCTCGCCCGCGCCTGGGGCGAGACCTTCAAGCTGCCGGTCGTCATATCGAACTGCTCGAATAATTACGGGCCTTATCAATTTCCCGAAAAGCTCATTCCCGTCGTCGTCCTCGCCGCCGCCGCGGGCAGGCCCATTCCGGTCTACGGCAAGGGCGAAAATGTTCGCGACTGGCTCTATGTCGAGGATCATGCCGCGGCGCTTCTCCTCATCGCCGCGCGCGGCGCTCCGGGCGAGACCTATAATGTCGGCGGCCGCGCCGAGCGGACGAATATCGATCTTGTACGGATGATCTGCGCGGCGCTCGATGCGCGATTGCCGAATGCGGGGTGCGGCCAGCATCGCTCGCTTATCAAATTCGTCGCCGACCGGCCGGGCCACGATCTGCGCTACGCCGTCGACTGCGCGAAAATAGAGCGCGAACTCGGCTGGCGTCCGGCGACGCGGCTCGAAGACGGGATTGCGAAAACCGTCGACTGGTATCTCGACAACAGCGCCTGGATCGAGCGCATCCGCGTGCGCGGCTTCGAGGGCGGCCGGCTCGGGCTTGGGGCGAAAACCGAGGCCGCGAGTTGAGCGATGCGCATCCTTCTCTTCGGACCGCACGGCCAGGTTGGCGCCGAGATTGGCGCTCTCGGGCGCGATATAACGCCGGTTCCGCGGTCGGTTTGCGATCTTGCCGCGCCGGGCGCGGCGCGCGCGGCGATTGCGGCGCATCGCTGCGACGTCGTTATCAATGCGTCGGGCTATACCGCCGTCGACAAGGCCGAAACGGAGCCTCGCCTCGCCGAGGCGGTGAACGCGGCGGCGCCCGGCGAAATGGCGGCGGCCTGCGCAGCCAAACGCATTCCCTTCATCCATTTCTCCACGGACTATGTTTTTAACGGCGCCGGAAAGCGGCCCTATGTCGAGACCGATGCGACGGGGCCCCTCAATGTCTATGGCGCAACGAAGCGCGACGGCGAGCGGCGCGTCGCGCAGGCCGGCGGGACGCATGCGATTTTTCGCCTCTCCTGGGTGTTCTCGGCTCACGGCGCGAATTTCGTGAAGACGATGCTGCGCCTCGGGACCGAGCGAGCCTCCTTGCGCGTCGTCGCTGACCAGCGGGGAAAGCCGACGCCGGCGCGCGCCGCCGCCGAGATCGCGCTCGCCGCGGCGCGCATCTTGATCGAGCGGCCGGCGACGAGCGGCCTTTACCATTTCGCCGGCGAGGAAGAAACGAGCTGGGCGGATTTCGCCGAGGCGATTTTCGGTCGCGCGGGGCTCAAAACCGCCGTCGAACGCATTGCGACGGCCGATTATCCGACGCCGGCGAAACGCCCGCTTTACTCCGTCCTCGATACAAGCAAGGCTGAAGCGGCCTTCGGCGTCAAAGCGCCGTCCTGGCGGGGCGCGCTCGACAAGATCGTTCAGGATTTGATGGCGAAAAGAGGGTAGGGGATGAAAAGGGGCGGCGGCGCTCGACCCGCCGGCGGATGTGGATTTCTCAAAGGTCGAGGCGATCGACAAGGAAAATCCCGGCTGCGCGGCCTGTCATCGCGCCAGCGATCCGATTGGCTTTATCCTTGAACATTTCGACAGGCTGGGCCAGCGGCGCAAGATGGAGAATGGCTCGCTGATCGACGTATCGAACTCCCCCACTGATCTTCCACAACCAATGCGCGTTGCTTAAGGTTTGCCGTCAGGGCGGCTGTTTAACGACGGGGCTGACCCGCGTCATGGGCGCCTCTATTCGACATTCGATTCCGCCGGAGCCGAATTTGAGCGACGTCTTGGCGTTGATCTCGAATGGGAGCGCCTGTTCGATCAGTCCACGACCGAATCCCAGATGGGCGGGGCTGGTGTCTAAAGCCGATACCCCGGATTCGCGCCAGAGCAACGACAATCGGGGCGCGGGTCCGCGCGATATGCGCCAGATGACTTCGATCTGCCCTGTCGACGTCGCCAGCGCCCCGAAGGTCTGGGCGTTGACGGTCAGCTCGTGAAAGACGAGGCCGAGAACCGGCGCGATAATTCCATGAAGGGCGACTTTCGGGCCACGGATCGCCACCTGCTGCTCTAACGCCGCCGGAAAGCG
>JBFXBB010000235.1:0-4776 GCA_050183685.1 Amphiplicatus sp. | reverse complement strand
AGGGGCGTGGCGCCAAGTTATGATGCAGGATTTTTATTCAGCGCTCGGCGTTGCGCGCGACGCGGACGATGCGGCGATCAAATCCGCTTTCCGAAAATGCGCTATGCAATATCATCCGGATCGCAATGGCGGCGATCCGACGGCTGAGCAAAAATTCAAGGAGATCAACGAGGCCTATGAATGCCTCTCCGATCCCCAAAAACGCGCCGCCTATGACCGCTTCGGCCATGCCGCGTTCCAGAACGGGATGAACGGTTCGCACGGCTTCGGCGCGGGCGCCGGCTTTTCGGCCGCCGCCTTCGCCGATGTCTTCGACGATATTTTCGGCGACTTCATGGGCGGGCGCCGCGGATCTCGCGGGCCCGGGCGCGGCGCCGATCTCAAATACAATCTCGAAATCAGCTTGCGCGAGGCGTTCTCTGGCAAAAAGACCGAAATCACCGTGCCGGGGTCGGTCGCCTGCGAGACCTGCGACGGCTCGGGCGCCAGGCCGGGCTCGGGACCGACGGCATGCGGAACCTGCCGGGGCGCGGGCCGCGTCCGGATGCAGCAGGGTTTTTTCACGATCGAGCGCACTTGTCCTGCCTGTGGCGGCGAAGGGCGCGTCATTTCTGATCCGTGTACGGATTGCGGCGGTCAAGGCCGCGTCCGCCGTGAGAGAATGCTTGCCGTCGACGTCCCCGAAGGCATCGAGAGCGGCACGCGGATCCGTCTTTCCGGCGAGGGCGAGGCAGGCCCGCGCGGCGGCCCTGAAGGCGATCTCTATATTTTCGTCAATGTAGAAAAGCATGATCTCTTCGAGCGCGACGGCGCCGATCTTTATTGCGAGCTGCCCGTGCCGATGACGACGGCGGCCCTCGGCGGCGAGATCGAAGCGCCGACGATCGAGGGCGGGCGCGTCAAAATCTCGATTCCGGAAGGCGTCCAGACCGGAAAACGCTTCAGGGTGAAGGGCAAGGGCATGACGCGTCTTCATCAAAAGGGACGCGGCGATCTCTTTGTCGAAATCACGGTCGAAACCCCGATTGGCCTCAATGCGCGCCAGAAGGAATTGCTGCGCGAATTCTGCGAAGCCGGCGGCTCCGACGCCTGTCCGAACTCGAAGAATTTTTTCCAGAGAGCAAAGACGTTCTGGGACAGCGTCACCGACGGCCGGTGATTTTATCCCTCCGGCCGGCGCGCCGGGCTTAGGGCGGATTGCGCGCGCATCCGTATTGGTCTTACACTCCGCCTATGGCCGACGGCGCGCCCTATAAATATGCGAGCAGCCTCGCCTTCCGGGCTGTCGATCCCTATACGGACGGCAGACGGCTTATCGCTTTCGGGCGCGACCTCTATGTCGAAAGTCTTGGCGATGCGCGCGGTTTCGAGCGCGACTATGGGCCCGGCGGGGCGCGCTTTCCCGCCTGGATCGCGTCTTGCGCCTCGCGCGGCCTCGCCGCGTTCTTGACGGAGGATGGCCGGCCGATCGGCCTCGTCGTCCTCGGCCTCGACGAGCGCGATCCGGCGCTCGGCCGGGTCCATCATTTCTATGTCGTTCCCTCCCATCGCGGCCGGGGCTTTGGCGGCCTGCTTGACGATTACGCCCGCGCAGCGCTGGCGCAGGCGGGCCGCCGGCGCGCGCGCCTCAATGTGACGGCGCGAAACAGGCGCGCGCGCCGGTTCTACAAGGCGCAAGGTTGGGTCGATATCGGTCCGAGCGGCGAGGCGGCCTTGCGCTTTCTGGAGGTTGCGCTTTAGCGCCGATCCTCTAGGGCTCTTGCCTGGAAGGAGAGGTCATGGCCAATCAATCGATTCTGGTCGCCGGCGCCGGCGGACGCATGGGCCGGGCGGTGACGGCGGAAATTCTCAAGACGCCGGGCGTGGCGCTCGCGGGCGGTTTCGAGCGCGCCGACAGTCCCTTGGTCGGCGCTGATCTCGGCAATCTTGCGGGGCTCGACGCGCTGGGGCTCAAAGTCGAGGCGTCGCCCGAAGCGGGGCTGAAGCGCGCCGCTGCGCTTATCGATTTCACTGCGCCCGCAGCGAGCGTTGAAAATGCGCGCGCCGCGGCGGCGGCGGGGGTTGTTCATATCCTCGGAACGACCGGCTTTTCCGCTGAGGACGAACGCGCGATTGATACGCTCTCGAAGAAAATTCCAATCGTCCGTTCCGGGAATATGTCGCTCGGCGTCAACCTTCTCGCCGCCCTTGTCGAGCAAGCCGCGCGCTTTCTCGCCGACGACTATGACATCGAAGTTTTTGAGGCGCATCATCGCGAAAAGATCGACGCGCCGTCGGGGACGGCGCTGATGCTCGCGCGCGCCGCAGCATCCGGCCGCAGCGTTGATCTTGGCGAGAAGGCCGTGCGGGTCCGCGATGGACAAACCGGACCCCGCCATGCGGGCGATATCGGTTTTTCCGTTATGCGCGGCGGCGGCATCATTGGCGAGCATCAAGTCCATTTCGCCGGCTCGCAGGAAGTCGTGACCCTAGCCCATCACGCGATCGACCGCGGTCTTTTCGCGAAAGGCGCCGTCGCCGCGGCGCGCTGGGCGGTCGATAAGCCTCCGGGGCTCTATTCCATGCGCGACGTCTTGGGGCTTGGCTGACGCCCCAGCTCGGAAATTTGAAAAGGGCTTTCCGATTTCTGACTCCTTAACCTCGTCCTGCGAGGCTTTGGGCCCCGCAGGACGAGGTTAAGGAGCCCCGATGCGCGCCGAGCTTGCCGCTGCTGTTGTCGTCATCGCCGCCGCTGTCGCGGGCGTGCGCTATTGGGAGCGGGCCGCGCCGACGGCCGAAGAGCCCGCCGCCGCCGCGCTCGTTGCGGCCTCGCCGCCCGCCGCCGCTTACCGGTCTGGCTGGAGCGACGAGGTCCGCATCGCCGCGGCGCGCGATCGCCAGTTTTATGTGACCGCAGCCGTCAATGGCGCGTCCACGTCGTTTCTTATCGACACGGGCGCGAGCTATGTGGCGCTGCGCGATTCAGACGCCCGCCTCGCCGGCGTTTATACATCGTGGACGGATTATGACCGACCGATCCGCACCGCGAATGGCGAGACGAAAGCCGCTTTCGTCGTGATCGACTCGATCGAGATCGAGGGCATCAGGATTCTTGACGTCAAAGCCTTCATTCTTCCGGACGATCAGCTTTCGGTGAATCTTCTCGGCATGAGTTTCCTCTCGCGCCTCGACAGCGTCGAGGCGCGAAACGGCGAACTCATCCTGCGCGGCTGACCGCCTGTCGCTTTTTTGCGAGTTATTCGGGCGCCATCAGGGTCGGCAGCTTGCCGAGATCGGCGCCCGCATGGCGCATGAAAAAGCGGCGCAGCAGCGAGACGCGGCCGACCGCGCCCATGCCGAGATCGCGGGCGAGGCGCAACGGCCCAAAATCATTCGAGAACAAACGATTGAAGGCGTCGGTCGCAAGCGCCAGGCTCGCCGAATCGAAGCGCCGCCAGCGCTCATATTTCATCAGCGTCGATTGATGGCCGATATCAAGGCCGAGGCTTGCCGCCTCTTCAAGAATATCGGCGAGCGCGGCGATGTCCTTGACGGCGAGATTAAAGCCCTGGCCGGCGATTGGGTGAATAGCGCGCGCGGCGTCGCCAAGTAGCGCGAGGCGCGGCGCGGTGAAGCGCTGCGACAGATGGAAAGAGAGCGGATAGGCGGCGCGTGGGCCGACAAGGCGCACCGCGCCCAGAAAATCTCCGACGCGGTTCTCTATCTCCTTTGCAAAGGCGTCTTCTTCTAATCCCAAATAGACCGCGGCCGCGTCCTTTCGTTCCGTCCAAACGAGCGAGGATCTGTTGACGAACGCTCCATCGTCCAGGCGCGCGGTCATCGGCAGGACCGCGAAGGGCCCGGAAGGAAGGAAAAACTCGTGCGCGACGCCTTTATGGGGGTGTTCATGCGCAATCGTCGCGATAATCCCGGTTTGGGGATAGGACCATTGATTGACCTTGATCCGCGCTTCGGCGCGCAAGGCGGATTTCTTGCCGTCGGCGGCGAGAATAAGCGGCGCCTCGATCGCCTTGCCGACGGCGAGTTTTGCTTGCGCTGTTCCGGAGCCGAAAAGGACGTGTTCGATTGTCGCCGGCGCAAAGAGGCTTACCGAGGGCGTTTGGCCGAGCTTGTCGAAGATCGCATTGCGGAGGTCGCGATTTTCAAGAATGAAGCCGAGCGGCTCGCCGGACTTGAGCTCGCGGCTGTCGAAATGCAGGAAGAGCGGCGAGGCGGCGCCGTCGCGGAAGCGGGTTTTCGCGCGGCCGTCCGTGACGAGAATATCGCGGATGGGCTCGGCGCGCCGCTCGACGGCGCTCCAAAGACCGAGCCGGCGGAAGAGCCGTGCGCTTGCATAGGCGAGCGCCGTCGTGCGTCCATCAAACTCGGCGGCGCGGAGCGTTTCGGGGGCCTGTGCGTCGATGAGCGCGATTTCAAGTCCGGCGCGCGCTAAAGCGAGCGCGGCGAGCCCGCCTGAGAGCCCGCCGCCAATGATGATCGCGTCTTTGGTGATGTCTTGCGCCATGCCGCGAGACATGGCGCGCTCGCGCCCCTTAGTCCAGCCCCGGTTCTTCTTGAACGCGTTCTTGAAGAAGAATGCCGACCGGGCTAGAAGCTTGCGCTAAGGCCGCCGCCGAACCAGAAGCCGACCGGATCGGTCGTGCCGGCGATGAGATCGTCATATACCGAGCCGCCCGGAATGTCCGAGCCGCCAAACCTGACGCCGAGATAGCCTGACGCATCGTCGGTGAAGGCGTAGGTCAGGTTAAGCGCGGCTTGACCGTAGAGATAGTCGCC
>JBFXBB010000234.1:0-4786 GCA_050183685.1 Amphiplicatus sp. | reverse complement strand
AAGATCGCCCTTATCGGCTCCGGCATGATCGGCGGCACGCTCGCCCATATCGCCGCCCAAAAGGAGCTTGGCGACATTGTTCTCTTCGACATCATGGAGGGGATCCCGCAGGGCAAGGCGCTCGACCTCGCCGAATCGGCGCCCATCGACGGCTATGGCTCGAAGCTCAAGGGAACCCAGGACTATAAGGACATAGCAGGGGCCGATGTCTGCATCGTCACCGCCGGCATTCCGAGGAAGCCCGGCATGAGCCGCGACGATCTTCTCGGCACCAATCTCAAAGTCATGAAAGCCGTCGGCGAGGGCGTCGCGAAATACGCGCCCGACGCCTTCGTCATCTGCATCACCAATCCGCTCGACGCGATGGTCTGGGCGTTGCAGAAATTCTCAAAGCTCGCGCCCGAAAAAGTCGTCGGCATGGCGGGCATTCTCGATTCGGCGCGTTTCCGCTATTTCCTCGCCGAGGAATTCAAGGTTTCGGTCGAAAGCGTCACCGCCTTCGTTCTCGGCGGTCATGGCGACACGATGGTTCCGCTCGTGCGCTATTCGACGGTCGCGGGGATTCCGCTTCCCGATCTCGTCGCGATGGGCTGGACGAGCAGGGACAAGATCGACGCCATCGTCGACAGGACGCGAAAAGGGGGCGGCGAGGTCGTCGCGCTGCTGAAATCGGGCTCGGCCTATTATGCGCCGGCGGCCTCGGCGATCCAGATGGCCGAGAGCTATCTCAAAGACCAGAAAATGGTTCTTCCCTGCGCGGCGCATCTTACCGGCCAATATGGCCTCAAAGATCTCTATGTCGGCGTGCCGATCGTCCTTGGCGAGAAGGGCGTCGAGCGCATCGTCGAGGTCAAATTCTCGCCGGAGGAAAAGGCGATGTTCGACAATTCGGTGAACGCCGTTCGCGAATTGATGGACGCCTGCGCCAAGCTCGACCCGCAACTCGCCTGAGGTTTTCGCGGGAAAGTGAGATGAAGGTTGATCCGCTGTCCTTTAGCATTGCGCGGTGAAAGGGAGGCTGATCGAATGGCGATTATGAAATGGCTCGCGGCGGCGGGCGCGGTTCTTGGGATGAGCTTCGGGACGGCGGGCGCCGCCGATCTCGGACCGCCCGTCGGCGCGCGCATGCCGCATGATCTTGCGGCGGAAGACGCGACCGGCGCGGCGCGTTCTTTTGACAATCTCGCGGGCGAGAACGGCATGGCGTTGTTCTTCGTGCGGTCTGTCGATTGGTGCCCTTACTGCCAGAGGCAGACGCTAGAGGTGAATGCGGCCAAGCCCGAATTCGACGCGCGCGGGCTTTCGGTCGTCGTCGTCAGCTATGATCCGGTCGAAAAACAAAAGGCCTTCGCCGATAAAAATGACGTGTCGGCGACGTTGCTGTCAGACCCGCGATCGGAAATAATCGACGCCTTCGGTCTTCGCAATGAGAAGCACGCGACCGGGCGCGCGGCCGGCATTCCGCATCCGGCCGTATTCATCGTGGGGCCCGATCGCGTGATCCGCGCCAAGCTTTATGAGGAAGATTTCGCGACCGACGATAAGAGCTACACGAAACGCCCGGCGGTCGAGGCTGTTCTCAGCGCCGCCGATAAGGCGATGTCCGCGCCGATGTCAGATCACTGACAGTCGGCGTGTCGGCCCTTGTCGACGGGACCTGAATAAAAGCCTTGCGTGAAGCGCCGGCTCTTGCCGGGATGGCCGGAATAAAAGCCCTGCGTGCGCAGATGGCGGATCCGCGAGTGGTCGTGATTGACGACGACCACGCGTGTCGCCGCGGCGGCCGGCGGCTGAGGGGCGGGCGCCGCCGCGCCGAGGAGCGCCGGCGCGCCGCGCAGAATGCGCACGCCATTCTGCGTTGTCGTAGAGACGGCGGGCGACTTTGACACTCTCGGCGATTGCGAGCCGCCGAGCTGCAAGATCGTGGGCGTTTCGGTCTGCGCGCCGTCAGCGCGCGCAGCCGGCGCGAGGAACGCGGCCGCCAGCGCCGCGCCGGTTAAGAACAAGGCGAGTTTCATAATTCACCATACGCTCCGACCTCGCCATCATGGCGGCGACGAGGCCGCCCTGCAATCCGAGCGTCTTTAAAGGCGATCCCACTGCCTTCGGCGCAACCTATGGGGACGGGATTTGCCAGGTTCGCCCGAACCGGCCCATCGTCGCCGGCGATGAACATTCTTTATTCGCACCGGACGATGTCCGCCGACGGGCAATATGTGCATATCAGCGCCCTTGTCGGCGCGCTCGCCGCGCGCGGCCACCGGGTTTTTATAGCGGGTCCGGATGATTTTGGCGCGCCGCGTCCGCGCGCGCTCGACGCTGCGGCGGGCAATAACAAACTTCGCGCGCGCCTTCCGCGGGTGCTGCACGAGGCGGGCGAGCTTATCTATTCGGAGCGCGCCTATTCAAAGCTCCGCGCGGCGGCGAAGGCGGCCTCGCCCGACATGCTCTATGAACGCTATAATCTCTTCTATCATGCGGGCGCGCGCCTCGCCAAAGCGCGCCGTCTTCCTTATCTGCTCGAAGTCAACGCGCCGCTCGCCGAAGAGCGCGCCGCGCATGGCGGCCTCGCATTGAAAGGCGCGGCGCGACTGAGCGAGCGCGCGATCTGGCGCGCCGCCGACAAGGTTCTCCCGGTGACCGGCGCGCTCGCGCGCATGGTCGAGGCGGCGGGCGTTTCGCCGGAGAAAATCGCGGTCGTGCGCAACGGAGTCGACGCGGCGTTTCTCGCCGGGACGGATGGCGGGCCGATCCGCGCGCGCTACGGCCTTGAGGGCAAGACCATCCTCGGCTTTGCGGGTTTTGTGCGCCCTTGGCACGGCGTCGACAGGGCGCTGCGTTACCTCGCGGCGCGCCGCGAGCGGGGGCTGCATCTCCTCATCGTCGGCGACGGCGACGCGGTTGAGGCGCTGAAGCGCGAGGCCGAGACGCTTGGGCTTTCCGGCTGTGTGACGATCACCGGAACCGTGCAACGCGAGGCGATGCCGGCGCATGTCGCCGCTTTCGACATCGCGCTCCAGCCGGCCGCGACGGACTACGCCTCCCCGTTGAAGCTCTTCGAATACATGGCGCTCGCCCGCGCGATCGTCGCGCCTTCGTCGCCCAATATTCGCGAAGTGCTGGAGAACGGACGCGACGCGGCGCTCTTTCCGCCAGCCGACGAGGCGGCGTTCTTTCAGCGGCTCGACGCGCTCGCGGGCGACGCCGAAATGCGCGCGCGTCTCGGCGCAGCCGCCCGCGCAAAGCTATTGCGCGAGAATTTGACCTGGGCCGGCAATGCGGCGCGGGTCGAGGCGATCGCCGAAAAACTTCTGGAGCGGCGATGACGCGCATCGAGCTTGAAACGGAGCGGCTTTTTTTGAGGCCCCTGGCGCCTGAGGACATTGAACAGTTCTGCGCCTTGATGGTCGACCCCCGCATTGCGCGCTTTCTTTCCCTTGATCGCAAACCGCAGGCGAAAGCGGCGTCATGGCGCCAGTTCGCCGCCTATCTTGGCCATTGGACGATCAGAGGCTTTGGCTTCTTTTCCGTCTTCGAAAAATCGTCCGGCGCCTGGATAGGCCGAGTTGGCCCGTGGGCGCCGGAAGGTTGGCCGGGGCTTGAATGCGGCTGGGGCGTCACGCCCGAGCACTGGGGCAAGGGATACGCGCCGGAAGCCGCGACCGCCGCCATTGGGTGGACTTTCGAAAAATTTCCGACGCTCGCGCGCATCATTTCACTGATTGATCCTGAAAACGCCAATAGCCAGTCGGTCGCGCGCAAGCTCGGCGAGACGAAGACGGACGAGACCTTTGTTCTGGAGACGATGAGTCTCGATATTTGGGCGGCCGATCGGAATGAATGGCTGGCGCGATTTTATCCGGCCGGTTTCTCGACGATCAGGAAGTAGATCGCCTGGAGCGTATCGCTCGCGATCCGAATTTTCGCCTCGGGCGTTTCATTCGCCATGCTGAGCATGTCCTCATGGCTCCTGAAGAAGAGCGTCCAGTCGACCGCATATTCCGACGACCAGATCATCCCGCTCGGCAGGTTGTTGACATTGCCGATGATGACCGAGCCGCCGGGCCGGATAAATTGATAAAGCCGCTTGACGAAACGCTGCGCAAGGAGGGGGTTCAGATAGTCGACGAGCCCCGCCGAATAGATGATGTCCTTGTCCATGAAGGAGGCGGCGAGCGGCGAGGGGTTCAGCATTTCCTTGAACGAGATGTTGAGCGCCTGCACATTCAGTCGTCCATTTACGGAAAGACGCCGCGCCGAGGCGAGAGCGCATTCAAGGGCGAGCGGCTCCTGGTCAACGAGGGTCGCGCGCCACCGCCGGTCTGAACGTTCGAGCAGCGGCGCGAGTTCGCGCGCCGGCCCCGAGCCGATGCTTGCGATCTCGACCGGCCGGTCCGCGCGATCTTCGCCCTTCAGCGCCGCCGCGACGATGAGATCGGCGAGCGCCTCCATCCGCGTTTTCACGGCCTTTGAGCCGACAAGGCTCAACTGGTGCAAAAATTTCGCGTGGATGGACGGGCCTTGCGGCGCGCCCTCATAGATCCAGTTCATGATCTGAAAGTCGCCCGGATAGCCGAGCGGCTTCCAATAGCTCCGCCCCCAGCCGGGCCCGGCGAGAAGCGCGCGCGTGACCGTGCGCTCCGTATAGGCCTTGTAAGCGGCGCGCCGCTTTTTGTCGTCGGGGATGTCGAGGACAAGGCGGGTGCCGCGGTCGAGAAGCGCCCGCCAGCCGGGCGCCGCGGCATGGTCAAGCTCGGCGAGGATTTCGGCGACGGCATGTTCGCGC
>JBFXBB010000233.1:0-4787 GCA_050183685.1 Amphiplicatus sp. | reverse complement strand
CGGCCTGGAGCGGCTGTTTCACGCTTCGATCAGACGAGATTTTCCTCCTGAACGACCCCGAAAACTCCCTCGACGGGCGATATTTTGGCGCGACGGAACTGAATGACGTGATCGGCGTAGCGCGCGCTGTGTGGGTGAGGGCGGGACGGCGATGATTGGCATGGTGGCGCGGCGGATAGGGGGTAGGCGGAGGAAGGCAAGATTAAAGCTTTGGCGCCACTCGTCGCGCAAAGCCAGTCTGCACGTCTCTTCTGGTGGTGACACTCGCAATTTTGGTAGCGCCAAATGGCGCCAGGCCGTTTCATGAGCGCGGAAGACGAATTTCGCCCGAAACTCGGGCGCATCCGTTCGGCCGGCGGGCGCGCCGCGAAGCGCTATCTCGGCAAGCTTTATGCGCGCATGGAAAAGGCGCGGCCCGGCGTCTTCGCCAGGCGCTCATCGTCGCGCTTTTCCGGCGCGCGGATCGGACGCGGCGCCGGCGTCGCGGCGGGCTTTGCGAGCCGCGGGCATCCGTTCGCGAAATTCCGCGCGCGACGGGTCGCGGTCAAGATCCGCTCGGTGCGCTTAGGCGCGAACGGCCTCGCCAAGGCGCGGGCGCATCTCCGATACATTCAGCGCGACAGCGCCGAGAAGGACGGAACGCCGGGGAGGCTCTATGGGCCAACGCGCGACGCTGTCGACGGCGAGGCGTTCCTCGAGGAGGGAAAGCAAGACCGCCACCAGTTTCGCATCATCCTGTCGCCGGAAGAAGCCGGCGAGCTAGAAGACCTCAACAGATTCACGCGCGACGTGATGGCGGCGGCGGAACGCGATCTCGGCACGAAGCTCGACTGGGTCGCGGTCAATCACCACGACACCGACCACCCGCATGTGCATGTCGTCCTGCGCGGGCGCGCCGATGACGGGAAGGATCTCGTCATCGCCCGGAACTACATCACGCATGGCTTTCGCGGCCGCGCCGAGGAGCGCGCGACGCTGGAGCTTGGGCCTCGGCGCGATCTCGAGATCGCGCGGAGCCGCATGCGAGAGGCGTCCGCGGAACGCTTCACGTCGATAGATCGCGAGCTGCAGGACTTGAACGCCGGCGGCGTCGTAACCTTGAGCGAGCCAAGGACCGTCTATGACCGTTTCCGGTCGAAGCTTTTCATGGCGCGCCTGAAGACACTCGAAGCAATGCAGCTCGCCAGCCGCGAGCGCGACGGCTGGCGCCTGTCGCCGGCGATGGAAGAGACGCTGCGCGGCATGGGGAGGCGCGGCGACATCATCCGCTCGATGGAGCATGCTGTCGGCGACCGCTTGTCGCTGCACAATTTGCGCGATTTTGCGAGCGAGGCCGCGCCCGCAAAACTCATCGGCCGCGTCGCCGGGTCGGGCGCCGCCGATGACGCGCATGACAAGCGCTTCCTCGCGATCGACGGTGCCGACGGCAATCAGTGGCATGTCGAGATTGAGCTGAAGCCCGGCGCCATGCCGCCCGACGGCGCAATCGTCGAGCTGTCGAAAGGCGCGAGTGCGCCGAAGAAATCCGATCTCGCCATCGCCGCGATCGCCGCCAACAATGGCGGCGTCTATTCGAGCGAATTGCACGAGCGCGCCGATCCGCGATCGACGCCGGAATACCGCCTGACGCACAAGCGCCGGCTCGAAGCGCTGCGCCGCGCCGGCGTCGTCGAACGTGAAGCGGACGGTTCTTGGCGCGTGCCGGATGATTATTTGCAGCGAGCCGTCGAGTTCGAGCGCGGCAAGGCGGCGGCGAATTTCCGCGTGTTGTCCTGGGTCTCACTGGACGAACTACGCGATGCGCCGGCGCGCACCATGCTCGATGATGCGCTGGAGCGCCGCGAGAAGTTCGAGACTGTCGCTGCGGGCTTCGGCGATGAACTGCGCGGCGCTTTGGCCGCGCGCCGGCGCTGGCTGATCGAGCAGGGACTTGGCAAGGAAGAGGGCGCGCGGCTCGTCATTGACGCCAAGCGCCTCGCGCTGATGGAGCATGAAGCGGTCGCGGAGGCGGGTGCGCGCCTCTCGCAGCAATTGGGCAAGGCCTTCGACCAGCCTGTCGAGGGCGAGCGCCTCAACGGGATTTACCGGCGATCCGTAGACCTGCCGGCAGGCCGCTTTGCGATCGTCGAACGTTCGAAGGAGTTCTCACTCGTCCCCTGGCGGGAAGCGCTGGAGACGCGGCGGGGCCTCGAGGTTTCCGGGGTCATTCGGCGGGGCGGGATCAGTTGGGAGTTCGGCCGGACCCGCGGCGGACCGGCGCTTTAAGGGTCTAAACCGGCGAATTCAGTGGAATTATCAATTGATCGTAATACAGGAAAACTTGTCAAATGCGTGAGAATGCCCTATATGAAGGCTGGAGGATGAGCCAGATGAAACTGCAGCCTGTCGACCGTTTGCCGCCCGAAGAAGCGCCGGCGCCCTTTCCGTTGGCGGCGGGCGACTTTGGGATCACCGACGTGGAAGGCCTCGCCATGGCGGAGGCCGCGGTCAATCTTTTTCGTCTATGGGGCCTCACAGACGCTGAGGCCTGCACGCTCCTCGGGGGGATATCGACGGCGACCTATAATCGCTGGAAGCGCGGTGAGATCGGCCGCCTCAATGTCGACCAGAAAACAAGGCTTTCGATCCTCATGGGCGTCCACAAGGCCCTTCGCATTCTCTTCACAGAGAACGAGCGCGTCTACGCCTGGGTCAAAAAACCCAACAAGGCCTTTGGCGGGCGCTCAGCGCTCGAGATTATGCTGCAGGGCCAGATCATGGATCTCTTTGACGTGCGCTTCTATCTCGATGCGGCGCGCGGGTAATGGCGCCGCCGATAACGCGCCTTCGCTGGCGCAGGACGCACCGGATTATCTCAACGCGTCATCCGCCGATCGATCTCTTTGAGGACATCGCCGATCCCGCGAAATGGGACGCGATCGCTTCAGGCGAATCCAAGTCAAACGCCCGCGTCGCGGCATCCATTGGTAGGCTTGAACTGGTGCCGCCGGAGCGCCGCGTCGGCGGCGCCGGGTCAAGCTATGTCATGGCGCCCTTCGTTCATATCAGCCCGCGATTCCAGGGCAGGTTCCATGACGGGAGCTTCGGCGCCTGGTACGCGGCGAACCGGTTCGAGACCGCGATCGCCGAGACGACGTTTCATCGCGCGCGGATTTATTCGGCCACCAACGAACGCCCGGGCTGGTTCAGCCAGTTCCGCGAGCTTGTCGGTTCAATTGATGCGCGCGTTCATGATCTGAGGGGAGGCGGGGAATTCGCATCGTGTCTGGATCCGGAGAGCTATGCCGCCTCGCAGGCGCTCGCGCGCGAGCTCCGCGCCGAAGGGTCGAATGGAATTGTCTATCCGAGCGTCCGCGACCCCGACGGCCAGTGCGTCGCCGCCTTCTGGCCGGATGTCGTCTCAATCCCGGTGCTGGGAAGGGCGCTCGCTTATCGCTTTGATGGGGAGCGCATCGATCTCATCCGGGATGAGGCGAGCAAGGAAGTGTGGCGGATTATTTGAATTTTTGACCTCTCCCCGCCCCGAAGCGCGACCGCTCTTTGCGCGACGATCATATTTTTTTGCAGCAATCTCGATGCTGCAGTGCCTATTGACAGATTGTAAGCAGCCACTTAATTATCGTGCATCATGTCGATTGACGCACAAAAAAGACACATTGGAACGCTTGCATCAGCCACCGCCGGCTTTCCCCTTCGAACGGCAGCGGATGCTCTTCCCGCCGGCGATGTCAGCTTCGTCCAGATGCGGGATGTGGTCGACGGCGCCTCAGTCGATTGGGCGGGGGTTCCGCGCGTCGAGCTTCCGGGCAAACGGCCCGTGAGCTGGCTTGGCGACGGCGACATTCTTTTTGCCGCCCGCGGGACGAACAACTACGCGCTTGCTCTCAGGAATGTTCCCGAACGAGCCGTGTGCTCGCCCCACTTCTTCGTTCTGAGGGTTTCAGACAAGGCGAGAATCGACCCTTTTTTCCTTGCTTGGCAGATCAATCAGAAACCGGCGCAGGATTATTTTCGGCAGTCTGCTACAGGATCGCATATCCCTAATATTCGCCGCAGCGTGCTGGAAGGCCTGGAAGTCGCCGTTCCATCCGTGTCCAGACAAAGAATGATCGCAGACCTCTGGAATGCGGCGCTCGAGGAGAAGCGGCAATTGAACGCTCTTCTCGCGAACAGACAACACCAACTCAATTCCATCGCAGCGGATCTTCTGACCGCACGCATGAGGTAGACAATGACGCAAGCCATCAAACAAGACGACATCAACAAGGCCGTATGGTCGGCCTGCGACACGTTCCGGGGCACGGTCTCCGCCGACATCTACAAGGACTATGTGCTCACAATGCTGTTCCTGAAATACATCAGCGACGTGTGGCAGGATCACTATGACGGCTACAAAAAGGAATATGGCGAAGAACCTAAGCTGATCACGGAGATGATGAAGACGGAGCGCTTCATCCTGCCCGAGAGCGCCAACTTCTACATGCTCTACAAGCGCCGCCACGAGGCCGGCAATGGCGAGCGGATCGACAAGGCACTTCACGCGATCGAAGAAGCCAACATCGCCAAGCTGCGCGACGTGTTTCAGGACATCAGCTTCAATTCGAACAAGCTTGGCGAGGAAGCGCAGAAAAATGAGCTTCTGAAAGACCTGCTCGAGGATTTCGCGAAGGATACGCTGAACCTGCGTCCCTCGCGCATCGGCAAGCTCGATATCATCGGCAACGCCTATGAATATCTTATCACGCAGTTCGCTGCCGATTCAGGCCGCAAGGCGGGGGAGTTCTACA
>JBFXBB010000232.1:0-4824 GCA_050183685.1 Amphiplicatus sp. | reverse complement strand
CCCGCTCCGGCTTGAAGGTCCGATAGTTGATCGTCTCGGGCTTCTTGATCTCGCCGAAGGACCAGGAGAGGATTTTCTCCGGGCTCGCAAGCGAGATGCGGATCTGGTTGAACGTCTGCTGCGGCGCGACCGGATTGAAGACGTTCAGCAATTCCTGGGACATTCGAAACCTCTTTCGATAGGCGGACGACCAGGCCGCCGATACTCAAAGACCGTTCAGACCGGAGCGCCGCTCGCCGACCTCCGCAGCAATTCATCAGCTCGTCTGCAACTCCACATTGAGCCCGAGCGAGCGCATCTCCTTGACGAGCACGTTGAAGCTTTCGGGGATGCCCGCCTCGAAAGCATCGTCGCCGCGGACGATCGCTTCATAAACCTTGGTGCGGCCGGCGACGTCGTCTGACTTCACCGTCAGCATCTCCTGCAAGGTGTAGGCGGCGCCATAGGCTTCGAGCGCCCAGACCTCCATCTCGCCGAAGCGCTGGCCGCCGAATTGCGCCTTGCCGCCCAAGGGCTGCTGGGTAACGAGCGAATAAGGCCCGATCGAGCGCGCATGGATCTTGTCGTCGACAAGATGATGCAGCTTCAGAAGATATTTGTAGCCGACGGTGACGGGCCGCGCGAATTTCTCGCCGGTGCGGCCGTCGAACAGATCGACCTGGCCGGATTCTTCAAGGCCCGCTTTCTTCAGAAGCGTGACGATCTCGGCCTCGCGCGCGCCGTCAAAGACGGGCGTGGCGATCGGCACGCCGCGCGACAGGTTCGCCGCCAATTCCTTGAGCTCCTCATTGGAGCGCGGCAGCATCTGCTCCTCGCCATAGAAGTCCTTGATCCGGGCGATGAGGTCGTCGCGAGTCGCCTTGTTGGCGTTCCATTGTTCGAGAATCTCGCGGATCTGGTGGCCGAGGCCGCGACAAGCCCAGCCGAGATGGGTTTCGAGAATCTGGCCGACATTCATCCGAGACGGCACGCCGAGCGGATTGAGAACGATGTCGACGGGGGTGCCGTCGCCGAGGAAGGGCATGTCCTCGATCGGCGAGATTTTCGAAATGACGCCCTTATTGCCGTGGCGGCCGGCCATCTTGTCGCCGGGCTGGAGCTTCCGCTTCACCGCGACGAAGACCTTGACCATCTTCATGACGCCCGGCGGAAGTTCGTCGCCGCGCTTTAATTTGTCGACCTTGTCGTTGAAACGCGCTTCGAGGCGAGAGCGGCTGTCGTCATACTGCTTCTTCAGCGCCTCGATTTCGGCCATCGCGGCTTCGTCGGCGAGGCCGATCTTCCACCACTGGCCGCGGGTCAATTCGCCGAGCGCTTCTTCGGTGACGAGGCCTTTCTCAAAGCCTTTCGGGCCGGCGACCGCTTCCTTGTCGAGAAGGATCGTCTTGAGGCGCCCGAATATATTGCGCTCAAGAATGGCGAGTTCGTCGTCGCGGTCCTTGGCGAGGCGCTCGACTTCCTCGCGCTCGATCGCAATCGCGCGCTCGTCCTTGTCGACGCCGTGGCGATTGAAGACGCGCACTTCAACGACCGTGCCGGATGCGCCGGGCGGCAATTTCAGCGAGGTGTCGCGGACATCGGCGGCCTTCTCGCCGAAAATCGCGCGGAGCAGTTTTTCCTCCGGCGTCATCGGCGACTCGCCCTTGGGCGTGATCTTGCCGACGAGGATGTCGCCCGGATTGACCTCGGCGCCGATGGCGACGATGCCCGCCTCGTCGAGATTTCTGAGCGCCTCCTCCGAGACGTTCGGAATGTCGCGGGTGATCTCCTCGGGCCCGAGCTTCGTGTCGCGCGCCATCACTTCGAATTCCTCGATATGGATCGAGGTGAAGACGTCGTCGCGCACAATGCGCTCGGAGATAAGGATCGAGTCCTCGAAATTATAGCCGTTCCAGGGCATGAAGGCGACGAGCACATTCTTGCCGAGCGCAAGCTCGCCGAGCTCCGTCGAGGGCCCGTCGGCGATGATGTCGCCCTCGCGGATGGCGTCGCCGATTTTGACGAGCGGGCGCTGATTGATGCAGGTCGACTGGTTCGAGCGCTGGAACTTCCGAAGATTGTAGATATCGACGCCGGGCTTGGTCGGGTCCTTCTCTTCGGTCGCGCGGATGACGATGCGCTGGGCGTCGACCTGTTCGACAATTCCGGGACGACGCGCGGCGACCGACGCGCCGGAATCGCGCGCGACGACGCCCTCCATGCCGGTGCCGACGAAGGGCGCCTCGGCCTGGAGAAGCGGCACCGCCTGACGCTGCATGTTCGAGCCCATCAGCGCCCGGTTCGCGTCATCATTCTCAAGGAAGGGGATGAGCGCGGCGGCGACGGAAACGAGCTGCTTCGGCGAGACGTCGATATAGGCGACGTCGGCGCGCGGCACCAGCGTCGCATCGCCGCCGACGCGGCAGTTCACGAATTCATTGACGAGCCGGCGATTGCCGTCGGTCTCCGCGTTCGCCTGCGCGATCGCGAAGCGCTGCTCTTCCATCGCCGAGAGATAGACAATCTCGTCGGTGATCTTGCCGTCGATGACCCGCCGATAGGGGCTTTCGATAAAGCCGTATTTGTTTACCTGGGCATGGGTCGCGAGCGAATTGATGAGGCCGATATTCGGCCCTTCCGGCGTCTCGATCGGGCAGATGCGGCCGTAATGGGTCGGATGGACGTCGCGCACCTCGAAGCCCGCGCGCTCGCGGGTGAGGCCGCCCGGTCCGAGCGCCGACAGGCGGCGCTTATGGGTGATTTCGGACAAGGGGTTCGTTTGGTCCATAAACTGGGAAAGCTGCGAGGAGCCGAAAAACTCCCTCACCGCCGCCGCGACGGGCTTGGCGTTGATGAGGTCGTGCGGCATCAGCGTTTCAAGCTCGGCCGAGGACATCCGCTCCTTGATCGCCCGCTCCATGCGCAGGAGCCCGATGCGATACTGGTTCTCCATCAGCTCGCCGACCGAGCGCACGCGGCGATTGCCGAGATTGTCGATGTCGTCGATCTCGCCGCGCCCGTCGCGCAGGGCGACGAGGGTCTTAAGGACCGCAAGCAGGTCTTCCTTGCGCAAGGTCCGCAAGGAATCGTCCGTCTTGAAGCCAAGGCGGATATTCATCTTGACCCGCCCGACGGCGGAAAGATCGTAGCGCTCGGGATCGAAAAAGAGGCCGTAAAAGAGCCCTTCGGCCGTCTCCAATGTCGGCGGCTCGCCGGGGCGCATCACGCGATAGATGTCGATCAGCGCCATGTCGCGGTTCGAATTCTTGTCCGCCGCGAGGGTGTTCCTCATATAGGCGCCGATATTGATGTGGTCGACATCGATCGTGTCGAAGGCGTCGACGCCGATTTCCTCGAAGGTCGCGAGGATCTTCGCCGTGATCTCGTCGCCCGCCTCGGCGAAAATCTCGCCGGTCTCGAAATTGACGAGGTCGGAAGCGAAATAACGCCCGACCATCTCCTCATTGGAAAGCAAAAGCTCCTTAAGGCCGTCCTCGGCGAGCTTCTTGGCGGCGCGCGCCGAGAGCTTCTTGCCGGCTTCGAGGGCGATCTCGCCATTCTTCGCGTTGACGAGATCATGGTCGAGCTTGACGCCCTTCATCCGCTCCGGATTGAAAGGCATGGTCCAGCCGCCTTTTACGCGCTTGTGCGGCGCCCTTTCGTAGAACTCGTCGAGAATCTCTTCCTGATCCATGCCGAGCGCGTAAAGGAGCGTCGTCGCCGGCAATTTGCGGCGCCGGTCGATGCGGACATTGACGATGTCCTTGGCGTCGAACTCGAAATCGAGCCAGGAGCCGCGATAGGGGATGATCCGGGCGGCGAAAAGGAGCTTGCCCGAAGAGTGCGTCTTGCCGCGGTCATGATCGAAGAAGACCCCCGGCGAGCGGTGCATCTGCGAGACGATCACGCGCTCGGTGCCGTTGACGATGAAGGTGCCGTTATCCGTCATGAGCGGCATGTCGCCCATATAGACTTCCTGCTCCTTGACGTCCCGGATCGACTTCGCGCCGGTCTCTTCGTCGACCTCGAAGACGGCGAGGCGCAGCGTCACCTTCAGCGGCGCGGCATAGGTCATGTCGCGCTGCTGGCATTCCTCGACATCGTATTTCGGCTCCTCGAATTCATAAGAGACATATTCGAGAACGGCGGTCTCCGTGAAATCCGAGATCGGGAAAACGGATTTGAAGACCGCCTCGATGCCTTCGTTAAGCCGCGCGCCGGGTTTAGTGTGGCGCTGCAGGAACTGCTCATAGGAGTCCTTCTGGACCTGGATCAGGTTCGGCATCGGGGCGGCGTCGCCAATGCGGCCGAAATTCCTGCGGATGCGTTTCTTTTCAACGAAGGATTGCGCCATCTTATCCTCTAAAATCTCAGAACAGGCCGACGCCTCCGCTCTACGACGCCGATAACGGCGCGCATGCGCGAAAACGCCCGCTCAGCCGCAAAAGCAGCCGCGGGAACCGTCAGTTTGTCGTCTCGATTGCCAGAAGCCGAACTTGAAGCACGTGCGCCGCAAAAAGCTTAGCGCCGTCGGCAGCGCCCTGCCAACGGCGGAACGTCGTTAATAAGCGCGCGTGGGCGCCATTGCAAGCCCCAAAAGGCGATGCACCGAAGAAAATCGCCCCGGTCCGTCCAATAGTTTCCCCCTTCCCTCATGGAAAGGCAAGCTATTTGAGTTCGACTTTGGCCCCGGCCGCTTCCAGTTTCTTCTTGAGCTCCTCCGCCTCGGCTTTGGACACGGCCTCTTTGACTGCCTTGCCGCCGGCCTCGGTGAGGTCTTTGGCTTCTTTCAGACCAAGACCGGTGATCGCCCGGACCTCTTTGATCACGTTAATCTTATTCGCG
>JBFXBB010000231.1:0-4837 GCA_050183685.1 Amphiplicatus sp. | reverse complement strand
AAGACCGGCACCGCCGCTTGGCCGATGATCGGTCCTGAATCCATCTCCGGCGTGACGAAATGCACGCTGCAACCGGCGATCTTGACGCCGGCCTCGATCATGCGCCGATGCACGTCGAGGCCCTTGAAGGCGGGCAGGAGAGACGGGTGGATATTCATCAGCCGCCCCGCCCAGCGCTCGACAAAAGGGGCGGTCAAGATCCGCATAAAGCCGGCAAGGCAAATATATTCTATTTCAGCGGCTTGAAGGGTATTGCTCAGAGACTCATCGAACCGATCGCGCGCGGCGTCGCCCCGCCCGAAGGGGCGATGGTCGATGACGCGGGCCTCGACGCCGGCCTTCTCGGCGCGCGCAAGACCCGGCGCGTCTGGCCGGTTCGAGACGACGAGCGCGATCGCGGCCGGATAGCCGGGCGCCGCGGCGGCGGCGAGCAGGGACTGGAGATTGCTTCCGCGTCCGGAGATGAGAACCGCGACCCGCTTCTTCGCCATGCTTAGGCCCGCGCCATGTCGCCGATGATCCACGCCCGCTCGCCGGCCGCGCCGAGCGCGGCGAGGACGTCGTCCGCCGCCGCCGGCGCGACGATAAGAACGCCGCCGATCCCGCAATTAAAGGTGCGGCGCATGTCTTCGGGGGACAGGCGCCCTGTTTCCTTCAGCCACGCAAAGACCGGCGGCAAAGCGAGCGCCGCCTCGTCATAACGCGCGGCGAAGACGGCCTCGTCGAATATGCGCGGGACATTGTCCGTGAGCCCGCCGCCCGTAATATGCGCAAATCCCCGGACATCGGCGCGGCGCATTAAGGGCAGAACGGATTTCACGTAAATGCGCGTCGGCGCGAGCAGCGCCTCGCCAAGGCTCGTCGCCGCGTCGAAGGGCGCGGGCGCGTCATAGGAAAGGCCGGCGTCGGCGACGATCTTGCGGATCAGCGAATAGCCGTTCGAATGCGGACCGGAAGAAGCAAGGCCGATCATGATGTCGCCCGCCGCGACGGCGCGGGGCGCGAGCTGGCCGCGCTCGACGGCGCCGACCGCGAAGCCGGCGAGATCGTAGTCGCCCGGCCCGTACATTCCCGGCATTTCGGCCGTCTCGCCGCCGATGAGCGCGCAACCCGCCTCGCGGCAGCCGGCGGCGATCCCGGCGATCACTTGCGCCGCGACGCCCTCTTCAAGCTTTCCGGTCGCGAAATAGTCGAGAAAGAAAAGCGGCTCGGCGCCCTGCGCGAGCACGTCATTGACGCACATGGCGACGAGATCGATTCCGATCGTGTCATGGCGGCCCGTCTCAATCGCGATTTTGAGCTTGGTGCCGACGCCGTCGGTTCCCGAGACGAGGAGCGGGTCCTTGTATCCCGCCGCCTTGAGGTCGAAGACTCCGCCGAAGCCGCCGAGCATCGCGTCGGCGCCGGGCCGGGCCGTCGCCTTGGCGAAGGGCGCGATCGCCGCGACGAGCCGCTCGCCGGCGTCGATGTCGACTCCCGCTTTCTTATAGGCGTCCGCCATGAGGTCTCCTAGGGAGTGCGCACTGTCACCGTCAACTGAGAAAGCCGCTCATAGACTCGTTTGCGACGTCGGATCGGCCGCCAGTCATAGAGGAAAATCTCGATCGGGCGCCAATTCGCCACCCAGCCGATGATAAGAAGGCCCTCGCGCAAGATCGCGCCCGCCGGTTGTCCGATCGCCGCCGCCGCCTGGCTGAGGCCAAGACAGACGACAAGAAATGCGAGCCCGACCAGCAGCGCCTGGCGGCCGTCGCGCCAAAGCCGTTTCACCCGCCGCGCCTCGCGCCCGGCCATGAAGGCGAAATAATTGCGGACCGAGGTCTCGATAGATCTGGCGTCGGTCTCGGGCGCGGGCTCGGCGAGATGGACGACCAGCCCGATTGCTTGCTGGCGCGGCGCGTCGGTCACGGAATCGACAATAAATTCCTCCACGGCGTCGTCGAGGTCGCGTTCGACCAGCGGCGAGGGATCGAGCGAGGCGAAAAGCTCGCCGATCGTCCTCAGGCGAATATCGATCACAAAGGGCGGCGAAGAGGCGTCCATGCCGCCTTGTTACACCCGGCGCGAAAGGGGTGCACGCGTGACGCGACCCGTCTATAAAAGCGTCCGGGGGCCTCGGAGACAATCGATGAATAAGGTGAATTTGCGCCGGTTTTCCATAATTCTTGCGGTTTTTGCGGCGCAAATCGGCGCGGCGCTCGCCGTCGGCGAGGACGTCTTTGTAGTGCCGCGCGTGCCGGTGCAGGCGCAGGCCGAAACGGCGACGGCGGCGAAATCGATCGCGCAGACGCAAGGAAGACGGCGCGCGATGGATATCCTCCTCCGCCGGCTCACCGTCGAGGAGGATTGGATCTATCTGCCGCAGCTTTCCGCCGGCGAATTGGCGCAAGCCGCGCAGGACGGCGCGACGGGCGCGTCGGCCGAATTCGACCCTTACGCCGCCGCCGGGGGCCGCCGCGCTCAAGCCGCGCCTGAAAACAAGACGGCGGTCGTTCTCTCCGACCGCGACCTCGAAATGCTGGAATCGAGTTTCGAGGTCTATGCCGAGAAAAGCTCCGCGACGACCTATCGCGCTTACATCACCTATCGCTTCAAGCCGGACGCCGTCCGCCGCCTGCTTAAGAATGCGCGCCTCCCTTACAGCGAGACGCAGACGCGGACCGCGCTCGTCCTGCCGGTCCTGCAAACCGACAATGGCGTTTATCTTTGGGAGTCGAACAACCCTTGGATGGCGGCGTGGAAATCGCGGCCGCTCAACAATGAACTGACGCCGATGACGGCGCCGCTCGGCGATCTTGAAGACGCGGCCCTGATCGGCGCGAAGGAGGCGCTCGCTCTCGACCCGGAAAAGCTTGCGGCGATGGCCGATCATTACGCGGTCAGTCAGGTCATCGTCGCCCATGCGCGGCTCAAGCAGCAGGACGGCGCGGACCAGCTCGCCGTTCGTCTCATCAACGGCCATCGCGAATCGGCGATGCTCGCGCCGGCGTCCGAAATGGATCCCGCGATCGCCGATCTCGTTTCGTCCAATGACGGAACGACCGCCGCGCCGGCTTTCGAGCGGCCCGCGAGCGACGACGATTTTGCGGCCAAGGTCGGCGACGTGCTGGCGCAGGCGACATTTTCGGAGCCCACGGGGAATTTCCCCGCTCTCGCCGAGCGCGCCATCGAAGGCGCGATCGCAAAATATGCGAGCGGCTGGAAAGCGCGGACCCTGATCGACCATTCGAGCGAGGCGGTGCTTGAGACAAGCGCGTTTTTCGACAGTCTTGAGGAGTGGACGAAAATCAGGAAAGGCCTTATCGCAACGCCGCTTGTCGGCTCGGTGCAGGTCTTTGCACTCTCTCCGCGCGGCGCCGAGATGCGGCTCAAGGTCTTCGGCGATCCCAAACGCCTTACCTTCGCGATGGAGAATTACGGCGTCGTCTTCTGGACGGAGGACGGCGAACGCTGGCTCCTCGCAACGCCGAACAAGGCGAACGCCTTGCGGGGCGGCCGGCAATTTCGTCGCCGTCACGGGATATTCGGCGAGGACTCGACAAGGGCGGAGGACCCAAGGATCGAACCGGCGGCGGACGCCTTGCGCGCCCCGGAGACGAAAATTGAGCAGCGCTATTAATAAAGGCGGCCAGTTCGCGCTCGATGTCGCCGCCCTGCGGCCTCGCTTCGGGCGGGCTGATTTCGAAGTGAAAGATTCCAATCGCCGCGCGCTTCAGACGGTCGACGCGTTCCTCGCGTCAGACGCGCCGGCGCTGGCGATTTGCGGTCCCGAAGGCGCCGGCAAAACGCATCTCGCCCATATCCTCGCGCGCGAGTCGGGCGCCCTTGTCGGCGACGCGGCCGACCTTGAGCGCGCGGCGGCGGCAGGGGCGGTCGTCGTCATCGACAATGCCGAGCGCGCGGCGGACCCAAAGCGCCTTCTCGCCCTCGTCGAGGCCTCTCGCGCGGGCGGCGCGCGGCTCGCCCTCGCCGGACGCGGCAAGCCCGCGGACTGGGCGCAGGGCCTCAAGGATCTTAAAACCCGTCTCGAAGCGATGCCCCGCGCCGTCCTCGCCGAGCCCGACGAGGCGCTGATGCGGGCCGTCATCGCGAGCCGCTTCCAGGCGCGGCAATGGCGGGTCTCGCCCGACGTCGCCCGCTACGCCGCGCCGCGCCTGCCGCGGACCTTCGCCGCGGCGGCGGCCTTTGTCGACGCCGTCGGGGCGGCGGCGATCGCCGGCGGAGAGCGCATCACCATACCGCTCGCGAGAAAGGTCATCGACAATCTTTCTGAAACGGGATCGCCGGAATATAGAGGGTGATCCCAGCGCGGAGGCTTTCTTTTGGCGATGGCGGATGACGGGTATCAAACGGCGAACGCCGGCGACGCGGCGCAAGGCGATCTCGCTTTGCCGTCCGAACGCGATGTCGCCCCGCCGACATATTCGGCGGCCTCGCCGGACAGATTCATCAATCGCGAACTCTCCTGGCTCGCCTTCAACGCCCGCGTGCTCGACGAGGCGTTCAATGAGAGCCATCCGCTGCTTGAACGCCTGAGATTTCTGTCGATCTCCGCCTCCAATCTCGACGAATTTTACATGGTGCGCGTCGCCGGCCTCAAAGGCCAGATTCGCGAAGGCGTCACCGCGCTCAGCCAGGAAGGCCTGACGCCCAATGAGCAATTGAGCCTCGTCAATGAGGAGGCGGCCGCGCTGATGGCGCGCCAGCAGCGCTGCTGGCGCGACCGCGTGCCGAAAATGCGCAGCGCCGGCGTCGAGATTCTCGACGCCGCGGACTTGACGGCGGAGGAGAAAGCCTGGCTCGAAGACGAGTTCATGCGCACCAACTGTCCGACCCT
>JBFXBB010000230.1:0-4843 GCA_050183685.1 Amphiplicatus sp. | reverse complement strand
GCCGCGGTCCTGCCGACCCCCACTCGCTGGCGGGTCGCCCCGCCGGGGCCTTACGTTCTGGGCCGCGCTTCTATGCTCCGTAAGCGGATGGAACGGGTGCGCCTTGACGGATTGGCGCGATGCGTTCTTTAAAGCGCGGCGCGAGGAGGGGATTTTTGCGTCGAACGGCGCGCCAGATCGCTTCGATGATCGCGCCGATGAGCGTAAACGCAATGGCGATGCTGGCGAGCAGAACCGCGACGCTGAGAAACAAACGAACGAGCCGCGAGGCGCCGTCCTTGCCGGCGCCGAACCCGAACATGCCGGCGACGAGCGCGGCGGTGAAAAGATTGGCGGCCCATTTCAGCATGGCGGAATTCCTTCGAGCGACGCTATGGAAACAAGGCCCGCCGCTCTTTGTCCCGGCCGAGTGTCGTGAAGCTTTGGTGAGCCATGATGGCCGGATTGGGGCGATGTTGCGGCGGACTTTCATTTGATGAAGAGCGGGGACTATGAATGATGAAAACAAGCGAGCGGCATACTGACATCCTCAACGGCTACAAGGCCGGCGGGTCGAAATTTCACGAATGGGTGAGCGTTCATCTCGGGGATTTGAAGCTTCTTTCGTGGAGCTTCGGACGGCTCTCAATGCTCTGGACGATCGATGACAAATTCGTCATGCCGGACGGCGTGATGTTCGGCGGCCATATCGCCTCCGTCGCCGATCATGTCGCGGGACTTGTCGCGATGAGCGCGCTTGAGGCCAATGACGAGCGCTTCCGCACCTCGCGGCTCGAAGTCAATTTCTTCCGGCCCGTGACGAAGCCGCTCCTTCGGATTGAGGCGCGCGTCGTGAACCTCTCGAAGACGCTCATCCATGTCGAGGCCGATTTCCTCAACGCGGAGGACAAGCTCGCCGCGCGCATCGATGCGGTTCAGGTCAGGCGGCGGACGGGGAGTTAGTTTAGGGACTAGTCCCTAGTCCCTCATTGCGCGGGCCGCGAACGGCCTCTAGAACCCCGGCCCATGCCAGAACTCCTGCTTGAAATTTTTTCCGAGGAAATCCCGGCGCGGATGCAACAGCGCGCCGCGGCCGATCTCGAACGCCTCGTCAATGCGCGCCTGCTCGCCGCGGGATTTCTTCCCGAAGGCGTCAAGGCCTTCGCAACGCCCCGGCGGCTTGCTCTTGTCGCGACGGGCCTGCCGGACCGCCAGCCCGACCGCCGCGAGGAGAAAAAAGGCCCGCGCCTCGGCGCGCCCGAAAAGGCGGTCGAAGGCTTTTTGAAATCGGCGGGGCTTTCCTCGCTCGATCAGTGCGAAATCCGCGAGGACAAGAAGGGCCGATATTACGTCGCGCTTCTCGACGAGAAGGGCCGCGCTGCGGCGGCGGTCATCGCCGATTTCGTGCCGGAGATCGTCCGCGGCTTTCCCTGGCCGAAATCGATGCGCTGGGGGGAGGGGGATCTGCGCTGGGTGCGGCCGATCCGCTCCGTGCTGTGCTGCTTCGGTCACGAAGTGGTCGCGCTGAAGATCGACGCGATCGCGGCGGGCGACGCGACGGCGGGCCATCGCTTCATGGCGCCCGAGGAAATCCGAGTACGGAGCTTTGAGAAATATCGGGCGGCGTTGAAAAAGGCCAAGGTCATTCTCGACGCGGAGGAACGAAAAGCCCGCATCGCGGGCGAGGCGAAAACCTTGTGCGAGGCGCAAGGATTGGCGCTCATTGAGGACCCGGGGCTGTTGAACGAGGTCGCCGGGCTCGCCGAATGGCCGGTCCCGATGATCGGCGCGTTCGAGGCGAAGTTCCTCGCGCTCCCCGACGAGGTTCTGACCGCGACTATGCGCGGCCATCAGAAATATTTTTCGGTGAAGGATCCGAAAACCGGACGGCTCGCCAACAAGTTCGTGTTCGTTGCGAATATCGAGGCGCCGGACGGCGGCAAGGCGATGCGGACGGGCTATGAGCGCGTCCTGACCGCGCGGCTGTCGGACGCCTGGTATCTCTATCATCAGGATTTGAAGGTCCCGCTGAAAGACCGCGTCAAGGATCTCGATCGCGTGACGTTTTTCGAGGGCCTTGGAAGCGTCGGCGACAAGGCCCGCCGCGTCGCGGCGCTTGCGCGGGAAATTGCGCCGAAGGTCGGCGCCGATGCTCGGCAAGCGGAGGAAGCCGCGCTCCTCGCCAAGGCCGATCTCGCGACCGGCATGGTCTATGAGTTCCCCGAGCTGCAAGGCGTGATGGGGCGGTATTACGCCCTCGAACAGGGCGCGCGCGCCGAAATCGCCGACGCGATCCGCGATCACTACAGGCCGCAAGGCGCGGACGATGCGGTTCCGACGGCGCCGGTCTCCGTCGCTGTCGCGCTGGCGGACAGGATCGATACGCTCGTTTCGTTCTGGGCGATCGGCAAGAAGCCGACGGGATCGAGCGATCCCTTTGCGCTGAGGCGCGCGGCGTTGGGGGTGATCGAGATCGTGCTCGCTGTCGCCGCGCGGCTGCATCTTCCGCCGGATCTTCTCCCTTTCTTCCACGACCGCCTCAAGGTCTATCTTCGCGATTCTCCGAGCAAGCATGGGGGCCATCGCCACGATCATATCGACGCCGTCCTGATGAAAGCGGACGGCTCGCCCGAAGACGATCTCGTCCTCATCGTCAGAAAGCTCGAAGCGCTCGACGCCTTTTTGAAAACCGACGACGGCGAAAATCTCGCGGCGGCGTTCAAGCGCGCGGCGAATATTCTCAAAGCCGAGGAAAAGAACGATAAAAAGGCCGCCGATCCGGACGCGGTCAATCCGGCGCATTTCAGGGAAGACGAGGAAAAGGCGCTCTATCGCGCGCTCGAACAGACGGCGCGCGCCGCGCGCGAGGCCGTCGCCGAGGAGAAGTTCGAAGCGGCGATGGCCGCGCTTGCGGGGCTCCGCGCGCCGATCGACGCCTTTTTCGACAAGGTCACGGTCAACGACAAGGACGCGAAATCCAGGATCAATCGCCTAGCGCTCCTGGCGCGGTTCCGTGCGGCGACGGCGGCGGTTGCGGATTTGTCGAGGCTCGAAGGGTGAGGGCGTCGGACGATTAATCTCGATCAGCGCGCCCTGCCGCCCATCCTTCGTGACGCCTCGCTCCCGCGAGGCTCCTCAGGATGAGGCCCGTTTTGTTGCAACAAAGGAAAGCCTCATCCTGAGGAGCGGGCGAAGCCCGCGTCACGAAGGATGGGTCAAAGTCGGATGCCGTACATTCTAATTCAGCGTTCGATGTATAGGCATCAAGCGTCCTTGAACCCCGCCGCCCTTTCCGCGCTCGGAAAGAGAAGATAAGCGAGCATCAGAATATACGCCGCATAATCCCATGCGATCGCCAGCGCCCAGACGTCCGAAAATATCTGCGCGTTCTTCAGCACTGCGTCGCGCGGGCCGATCGTTGAAAGGCTCGGGACGAATTCCTGCGCGACGACGGCGGCGGTGCGCGAGACGCGCTCTTCTTCGGCCGGCGCGGGCGGCGCTTTCGGCGCGAACCAGGCGAGAAGAATGTCGAGCCCGCGCTCGGGCGACAATTCGGCGGCGGACTTCAAGGGGATCGGCGGCTTGGCGAGCTTTTGCTTGCGGACGAGCGTGTCGAGCGCCGATTTCACAGTGTCGGAATAGCGCCTGATCGCCGAGGACTGCCCGTTCGACAATTCGCTGTTCGGCAGGGGATTGGCCCGGTCGAACGCCGCGACCTGCTGCTCCAGCAGGCGCTCGATGCGCAGATCGTGCCGCCAGCGATTCAAAACCGAAACGAAATCGTCGAAGCTCGATTCGAATTCGCGCGCCCAGGCGTCGTAATTGTCGAAGGCGTTTTTCGCAAGCATCTGCTTCATCGCGTCGATCTTGTTCGAGCAGATCTCGGGGTCGTAAGGGTCAAGGCCCGAGGGGTCCGCGCCGCCGATGATCTCCGAAACGCTTTTTTCAAGCTCGCGCAGCCATTCGCCGACCCGCGCGAAATAAATCGCGGCGGCCCCGCGCCCCGCCGCGCCCGTTTGCGCGCCCCGTTCCTCGCCGAGGGCCGCGCGCTCGGCGTCGCGCGCGGCGAGGCGCAAATCTTCGAGGAAAAGCGCGTCCTTCTGGCGATAGGCGGTGACGCCCGCGCATTCGGCCTGGAGCCGCGCCAGTTCGAAATTATAGGTGTGCCTGACGGCGTCGACGCCGCCGATGCCGACCACCGTCGTCCAGGTCGACACGAAAAAGAGAATGGTCGCGAGAATCGGGATGATGACGAAAATCTTCAAAGCGCGTTCGAGAAAGAACAGCATGTCGGCGAGAAAGCCGGCCGTCACGCCGCGGAACCAGTCGCGGTTCCTGACAAGCTCGGCCCCGCCGACCCAGATCGCGACGCCGAGGAAGAAGACGAAAACGCCGAAGGCCGGCGGCAAGATCGCGTTCCGGAAGAAATCGTCCGTCTCCTGGCTGGTGATGAGCGAAAAGCCGATCGCCGAGGAGACCGCGCTGAAAAAACTCGCCGTCACCGCGACGACGACAAAGAGCCGGTTGAAGAGCGAGGAGCCCGCCATGCGCCGCGAGGTCATGATCGCGAAAGTGACGAGCCCCATCAGCACAAGGACGATCGAGGCGCCGGCGAAGGCGCTGACATTTCCATGCGCGAGGAGGCCGGCGGCGCTCGCCCTCGCGGGCGTGACGATCGATGCGGCGAGAAGGGCGAGGATCGCGCATTCCGCGCGAGTGAAGCGGCGTTGCGTTTTCAACGCGGGTTCCCCCATGCCCCAATGCCGGCGTTCGCTATGCGCCGTCCCCATGAATGGTTAACAATTCGAGGGCGGGAGATAAAGGCGGGCTTTGCTTCTTGCGGCCCCCGCGGCCCATCCTTCGT
>JBFXBB010000229.1:0-4878 GCA_050183685.1 Amphiplicatus sp. | reverse complement strand
GCGCGTTGTGAAAACTTGTTTGCCAACATGGTGCGCGCCCACGAACGCGACCGGAGAATCGCGCGCCCGCAGAACGCCCAAACCACGACAAAGAGCGCCGCCAACGCGTAGTCGATCCAGGCCAGCGCAACCGATTGCAACGGTTCAGCGGTCTTGCTTCCAGCTTGAAATAACGCCTGTTGCTTCAAGGCATTAAAAATGGCGCACCCGAAGAGATTCGAACTCCTGACCCCCAGATTCGTAGTCTGGTGCTCTATCCAGCTGAGCTACGGGTGCGCGCCGCCGGCGGGATGGGTCCGCGAAGCGAGGGAGCGTTAAAGCCGATCAAGGCGGCAATTGCAAGGCTCGGCGCCCTTAGCCGCCTTGGCGTTCGGCCTCGAAAACGCCGCGCGCGACGGCGCGCGCAAGGCAATCGGCGGCGAGAACGCCCAATCGCGTCAACATCTGCGGATCGGGAGCGGCGCCCTCGCCCATGCCGAGCACAAATATCGCGTCGCCGTCCGTCGGTCCGTGAACCGGCCGAATCGCGCGCGCAAGCCCGTCCTGCGCCATGATGGCGACGCGGCGCGCCGCAGCCGGGCTGAGCGCTGCCGACACGGCGACAACCCCGATCGTCGTGTTCATCCGCCCCGCGGCGTGAAGCGAAGCGCCGCGCTTCGTGTCCGGCGGCATGTCCGATGCGCCGCGCCAATCCGGCGCCGGGCGCGCGCCGCCAAATTCGCCGTCCACTTCAAAAGGCCACGCCCAGAAGGCGTCCGAGCCCGGCATCCTGACCGCGCCGAAACTGTTGACCGCGACCAGCGCGCCGATGACGAGTCCGTCTTCGGTGACGTAAGAGGCGCCGCCGAGCCCGCCCGGGCCGGCGCCCGCGCGGGCGCCGAAGCCCGCGCCCGCGCGTCCAAGACGCACGGCCTTCGCTGTCGCCGTCGCGCATGCCGCATGACCAAGCCGCCGGTAAGGCGGGTCCTCGCCCCAGTTTTTATCGCCGCCATTGGCGAGGTCGTAGAGAATCGCCGCCGGGACGATGGGGGAAGGGGGAACGCCCGCCCGCTCGACAAGCTTAAACCCGCGCGCGCGCGCGCCGAGCCAGGCGGCGACGCCGTCCGCCGCGCCAAGGCCATAGGAGGAGCCGCCCGCAAGCACGATCGCGTCAACGCGCTCGACAAGGCTTGCGGGGTCGAGGAGATCCGTCTCGCGCGTGCCGGGGCCCCCGCCTCGGACGTCGCCCCCGCAGATCGCGGGGCGATCCGGCAGGATGACCGTGACGCCGGTGCGCGCGCGCGCGTCCTCGGCATGGCCGACCTTAAGGCCCGGCGCATCGGTAAGGTCGTTCTTTGGCCCTTTGCGCGCCGTCACGGAAGAAAGCCCGGGGGAGTCGCGTCGCTCATCGGTTCACTCTACAAAACTCGCGCCGGAAAAGAGAGGGTCTCCGTGATGCGACGCATTCTATTTGTCATCGCCTTTTTCGCCGCCGCCTGCTCGCGCGGCGAAAAAGCGCCGAGCGCGCCGCCGCCCGCGCCGAAGCATTATTTCATCGCCGCGGCGAATCCTTATGCGGTCGAGGCGGGCGCGGCCATTCTCGCCCGGGGCGGCTCGGCGGTCGACGCGGCGATTGCGACGCAGGCCGTGCTCGGCCTTGTCGAGCCGCAATCATCGGGCTTCGGCGGCGGCGCCTTCATGCTTCATTATGATCCGGCGACAAAGACGCTTGAGACTTATGACGGCCGCGAGGTCGCGCCGGCCTCGGCGAGACCCGACCGCTTCCTTTCGGCGAATGGCGAGCCGATGGATTTTTATGACGCCGTCGTCGGCGGGCTCTCGGTCGGCGTGCCGGGCGTCGTCAGAATGCTTGAGCTCGCCCATGAGGAGCATGGAAAGCTTGCCTGGGCCGACCTTTTCGCCGCGGCGACGTCGCTCGCCGAGAACGGCTTTGAAGTCTCGCCGCGCCTGCACGGCCTCATTGAGAAAATTCCGCGATTGAAAGAACTCCCCGCCGCGGCCGCCTATTTCTACGCCGAGGACGGCGCGCCGCTTCCCGCCGGCTATGTCCTGAAGAATCCCGCCTATGCGCGGACGCTGCGCGTCATCGGCGAGAAAGGGGCGGGCGCCTTTTACGAAGGAGAGATCGCCGAGGCGATCGTCGAGGCGGTGAACGGCGCGCCCCATCCCGGCGGCATGACGCTTGCTGACCTTCGCGACTACAAAGCGGTAAAGCGCGCGCCGGTTTGCGGGCTTTACCGCCTTTATGAGGTCTGCTCGATGGCGCCGCCCTCGTCGGGCGGGGTGACGCTTTTGCAGATCCTCGCTTTGCTTCAGCCTTTCGACATGAAGGGCGCCGGCGCCGGCTCGGTCGAGGCGCTGCATCTTCTTTTCGAGGCGTCAAAACTCGCTTACGCCGACCGCAATCAATATCTCGCCGACCAGGACCAGGCGGCCGAAGCCGGCGGGCTCAGTCAGGAAGCGCTGATCGCGGGTCTTCTCAATCCCGCCTATCTCGCGGCGCGCGCGGCGCTTATCAGCCGCGATCGCGCCGCGGCCGACGTCAAGGCGGGCGACCCGTCGTTCTATGCGCCGGACGCGAGCGCCGGCAAATGGCGCAATCTCGCCGCGGACGCCTCGCCCGAGCCGCCCTCGACCAGCCACTTCGTCATTGTCGACGGCGAGGGCCGGGTCGTCTCGATGACGACGACGGTCGAGTTCGCCTTCGGCAGCCATCTGATGGCGGCGGGGATGATCCTCAATAATCAGCTAACGGATTTTTCATTTCTGCCGGAACGGAACGGCGTTCCCGTCGCGAACGCCGTCGCGCCCGGCAAGCGCCCGCGCTCTTCGATGGCGCCGACCATAGTCTTCGACAAAAAGGGCGGCGTCTTTGCGGCGATCGGCTCGCCGGGCGGTCCCGCGATCATCGGTTTTGTCGCAAAGACGCTTATCGCCGTCATCGACTGGGGGATGGATATGCAGGCGGCGATCGATTTTCCGAATGCGGTTTTCCCGCGCGGCGCGCCGGTTCTTGAGACGGGCGGCTATGATGCGCAGGTGATCGACGGCCTGAAGCGCCTTGGCCATCAAGTCTCCGAGCGCGGGCTTGACAGCGGCTTGCACGGATTTGCCCGCGCGGAGGACGGCTCGTTTGAGGGCGGCGCCGACAAAAGGCGCGAGGGGGCATGGAAGACGGGCGCCGTCGCGCCATAGGCGCTCACGCGTCCGGCAGGGTCAGAGTGAAGGTCGCGCCGCCGGGCCCCGTCTCGGCGAGGTCGAGCGCGCCGCCATGAGCGCGCAGAATTTCATGCGCAATGGCGACGCCGAGGCCGGACCCGCCGGGCTTCGACGAACCCCGGAACGGCTCGAAGAGATGCGCGCGCGCCGCTTCCGGCACGCCTGGGCCATTGTCGGCGACGTCGATCAGGACGTCCTTCAGTGTTTTCCGTATGCGGATCGTAATCCGCTTCTCGGAAGCGCTTCCCTCCGCCTGTCCGCTTCCATGTGCGTCGATCGCGTTTCTGACGAGATTGAGCAGCGCTCGATAGACCTGATCGCGGTCGGCGACGACCTCGATTTCGGCGGGGGCTTCGTTGACGAGCGTCAGTCCGGGCGTTGTCGTGTCGGCGAATACTTCCTCGACGAGCGCGCGCAGGCCGAAACGCGTCTTCGTCAGCGCCCCCGGCTCCATGCGGCTGTAGTTCAGCGCGTCGCGGGCGAGCGCGATCGCGCGGTCGAGCGATTGAATAAGCCGGGGGCTCAGCTTTCGAACCCGAGGATCGTCGCTATTAGCAAGCCGGTCGGACATGAGCTGCGCGGAAGCGAGGATATTGCGAAGATCGTGACTGATCTTCGACACGCCTGCCCCGAGCGCGGCGAGGCGACGGCGCTGCGACAAGAGCCCGTTGATGCGCGCTTCGAGGGCGGCAAGGCCTTTCTCAGCGACGCCGATTTCGTCGCGCCGCCCGCTCGGCCGGATGATATTGGCGGAATCTTCGGGATTTTCCTGAAAGGCCGTCATATTGAGGCGGAGCCGGCGCACCGGACTGACGATCGTCAGGTTGAGCGTCCAATAGACGAGCCCCGCCGTGAGCGTCGAAATGCCGAGCGAGGCCCAGAAGATGTTCGCTGCGTAGCCGCGCAGATCGCGGCGGAGGGCGCGTTGCGAGACGATGACGCCCACAGGGTCGCCCTTCGCGAAAGTCGGTTCGCCGACGACGCGCACCATGTCGTCTCCGCTTGAAAAGACAGTCGCCCAGGCGTCGCCGGTCGAGGTCAGGACATTGCTGTCGCGAAGATCGATATGATGCATCGGCGGCAATGCGTCGTCATCGACGTCGGGCGCGAAGATGAGCATCGTCGAATCGCCCCGGTCGACAGTGACGCCGAGAATATTCGCCGTCGAAAAAAGCTGCTGCGCGACCTTTTCGTCGATCATCTCCTGCTCGGGGGCTTCAAGGGCGAGACCCACGAGATAGGCCGCCTCGATGCGCTGCGTCAGCCAGGAAATTCGTCTATAAGATATGGAGGGGATGAGAAATAACAGCTCTACAAAGAGCACGAAGATGACCGTCAGGACAAGGAGCTTCGCCGAAAGCGAACGCCGCAGCCACGCAAAAGGCCCGGCTTCCTCGCGGATCGTTTCGGGCGCGGTCATGACAAGGCGCTCCTTTCCGGTCTCTCAATCGAAAAGCCCGAGGAGGCGGACAAGGGCGCGCGACCACGCAGAAAAGAGCGCGTCCGTGAAAGCGGCGCCGGCGGCGCGTTTTATCGCCTCGCCGCGGGTCGGATAGGGGGCGATATAATATGTGAAGGCGGAGAGCCTCATGCGGTTTGCGATGGCGAAAGCGACGAGGTCGATCATGTCGCCCGCTCCCTTGCCGACAATGCTCGCGC
>JBFXBB010000228.1:0-4907 GCA_050183685.1 Amphiplicatus sp. | reverse complement strand
GCGCCGAAGCGGGTCGTCGGTCCAGTTATCGTTGTGCTCGCCGTGCTCGGCTCTTATGCGATAAACAATTCGGTTTTCGACGTCGGCCTTATGATCGCCTTCGGCATGCTCGGCCTCATATTCGACATGGTCAAGATGCCGACGCCGCCGCTCGTTATCGGCCTCATCCTCGGACCAATATTGGAAATGACGCTGAATCAATCCCTGTTGATTGGGAATGGCGATTGGCGGATCTTTTTCGAAACGCCGATTTCCGCCGTGCTCTTATTCCTCGCCCTGCTTTCCGTACTTCAAACCACTCCGCTATTCAGACTCATCGCTAATCGCATCACAACGTCAATGCGGGCGAGGAAATAGGCTGCGCCCGCACCCCTCACCCGCCCTTTCGCCGATCATTCGCCCGGCGGCGCAGAAAGGAAACGGCAAAGGAAATGCGAATCACTCAGCGCCGCCGTTCGCCGCCGCAATTTTCTTCAGCCATGCCGATGACGGCTGCAATTGCTCTTCGGTCAGCGGAACCGCTTTCTCCTCGCCGTCCCCCACCCGGAGCCCCTCGACGATCCGCCAAGACCGCTTCGGCTGCTGGATAAGCGGCTCGTCCTTCGGGGCTTGGGCTTTGTAGGATTTCACCGAAGAGACCAGCGCCTTTCCGTCCGGCCCCGTGACATAGGCGGCAACGGCGTCGATCCGTAGAGCGGAGGAGATGTGGGTCTTCTCCCCGCCGGATCCCGTCGGGCTGTAGTCGGCGTTGCGCCGCAGCGCATACCAGAGCGCCGGCATTTCGATGCCTAAGGAGCGCTCCATCACCCACCCGCGATGGCTCAATAATCCATCATAGACCGCGCCCCAGGGCTGATATCCGCCCAGATATCCCTTGAGCGAACCGTCAGACTGCATCGTAAAGTCGGCGCGCGCCTGCAAGAGCTCCAGGCCGTATCCGAAATTGGCGTCGCGTATAAACACCCTCGGCGTCGCCTCTGTGGTGACGCGCCCGTCAACGACCTTGCCCTTGAACGTCGCCTCATATTGGGCGTGAGGCCGGATGCGGAAGGTGTAGCGAGCGGCGACGGCGCCGGCGCCGGCCGTGATCACCCTGTCGGAACTCATATAGACGCCGAGGTCGACATCGTCGTCATTCATCGGATCGTCGCCCTTGCCGGAAATGACGATCACCAACGTCCACGTGCCGGCGCGCGCATTTTCATTCCCTGTAGCCGTCGTGCCCGCCTGGCCGGGCGGCGCGCGGTAAAATTTCAGGCAACCGATCGCGCGGTAGAACTGATTGTCGACGCCCTTATCGCCCGTCGGACTGATGAAGCCGGTCGTCGCGTCCCCGTCGAGATTGATCCCCTCGGCGATCTTGCCGGTCACGGGGATGAGGCCGGGGTCGGGCGTCGATGTCGGATCGCCATAGACATTCGCCCGGTCCTTGCCGCGAAAGGCGAGCTGGTTCATCCGTCTCTCGCCGGAAATCTCTTTATTGTCCGGATCGAGCAGCCATCGCACCTGCTCCGGGCTATAGCCGCCCCTGCCCATGATCTCGAACCAATCGAGGTCAGGTTGCGCGCCCGCGGGACAATCCGTGCCCGGATCAGCGGGGCCGCCCTTGCTGCCATAATAAAACGCCGGCTCGTTCCATGTGACGACATAAGACTTCGTCCACTCGGCCAGCGCCGCGCCGGGGGCCGCCGACGCCAGAAACGCGCAAGCCGCAAAACAGGCCGGATGACTTTTATTGACGAGCCAACGCATAAAAAGCCCTTTCATCTGATCGGAAACGCCTTCGCGAAAAAGTTTGCCCGCTAGGCCATGATCTCAGCGATCGGGTTTGAGGTCTTCATGTCGCCGGCGCCAAACTCGCCGACCGGCGCGCCGGCGAGCTGGAGAGCGGTCAGCGACACGCGCGTTACGGCCTCGCCCTTGGACGCAACATGTCGACCGCCCTTATGGCGGCCATTCGCGCCTCCAGCGATGAAAAGCGGGATATTCTCGATGCTGTGGACCTTGGCGTAGCCGGTGTCGGTATAAGCCAACACCAGACAATGATCGAGAAGCGTGCCGTCGCCTTCCTTGACCGCGTCGAGCGCCTCAAGAAAATCGCCCAGGCCCTGAATGACGAGTCCTGCAATCTTGCTCGTTTTGGGCTGATAGCCGAGCTTGCCGTCGGTCGGCTCGTCATGGGAGAGCGTGTGATATCCCGTAAGATCGCCGCCCGGCACATAGACCGACGTCGCCCCCAGCGTGTGCACCCAGTTGAAAATTTTGGTTTGATTGCAGGCGAGCCCCATCGCCAGAAGCTTCGCCATTTGCTTGTTCTTAGCGTTGACGACATCGACGGCGACCGAGTCCGACGCCTCTTTCGGCGCCTCCGGCACGACGCAGACCTCGTTTTTCTCCGGACGTTGAAGTTGGATCGCCAGGCTGTTCTCCATATCGCGCAGGGACGTAAAATACTGATCGAGCCGCGCCTGGTCGGCGCGACCGACCTCGGCCATCAGCGCCTGGCGCTGCTCGCTGACCGCCGAAAGCGCGCTTTTGCGCAGCATCACCGAGGGGTCCGGCTTCCAGTTCGGATCGTTCGGATCCTGAAATCCTTCGCCGAAGAGGCGCATGTAAAGCGCAAGCGGCGTGAGCTCCGGCGTCGTGAACCCTTTCCCGTCGCGGGTTGAATAGCTGCCATTCGCCCCGGAAGGGGATGCGGTCAGGGCTTTGATGCGGGCGCCGGCGCCGATCGCGTCTGCGACCCGCGTGTCGAGCGACGGGCCGTCGAAGCTGCGGCCTACCGCGGGCGCAATTCCCGTCAGGGTCGACGCCGTGCCAGTCCAATGCACGAGATTGGGCCTGCCGCCGGCGATCGCCCGGAAGCCGGAAAAGATGGAGACTTTCTCCCTCACCGACGTCAAAGACTGAAGCTCGGGCGTCATATCCCAGCCGAGCCCGGTCTTCGTAGGCACCCAACGCGTCGCCTGAGGCGTGTGGGTGAGCCCAAGGGCCCAAAAATAGGTGCCGAACCGCATGGGAAGACTGCCGCCATCGGCATAAGCCTTGCCGTTTCCGTCAAGAAAGAGATCCAGCAAAGGAACGCCGACGCAAACCGCCGCGCCCTGAAGCGCCCCACGCATCAATGACCGTCTGTTAAATCGCGATTTCATTGACCGTCTCCTTGTCCGTTGACGCTGTTAATAGCCGCAGCCTTCTGAGGCGTCGCGGCGATCTTGAAGAGATCGCCGCTTGCGCCAATCTCGTAGAGCAAGTCCTTGATATGATATCCGTTCGCCGCGAAGTCCTCGGCAAGGCTGTCAATGGCGGCGTCCTGCTCGTCGCCGACAGGACGCCCAACCCCATAGGCGACCATCTGTTTGACCAGGCATTCCGGCACGCGCGCATTCTCGGCGAGAAGCTCGCCCAGCCCCGGCGCCCCATTGAACTTCTTGCCGCCCAATTCGGCGCTGACATCGATCGGAACGCCGTTCTCCATCGCGCGCCTCTGGCCGATGCCGTCAAATTGCTCAAGGGTTAGCCCCACTGGGTCGCTCGCGCGGTGACAGGCCCGGCAGCCGTCATTTTCCATATGGACCATGAGCCGCTGGCGGACGGTGCCGTGTTCAAGCGCCTGAACCGCGGTAAAATCCACATCCGCCGGCGGATCCGGGGTTGGGCTGCACCGGAAGATCTCGTTCACTTTCACTCCGCGACGGGTCGGCGACGAGGCGGCAGGATGAGCAAAGGATGAAAGGAAGCTCGCTTGCGTCAGCACGCCCGATCGTCCGGAGCCCTCGGGAAAGGCGTAGCGGATCCACTCCTCGCCGCTCGCCAGGAAGGGCAAATCATAGAGAGCCGCCAGATGACGATTGATCATCGTTGTCCGGGTCGTGAAGATTCCTCGATAGTCGCCATTTTGCTTGAGAAGATAGTCGACCAGGCTGCGCAACGTTTCTTCGCGGGCCGAATCCATCAGCGCCGGACTGAATATTGGATAGGCCGTCGTGTCCTTTATCGCCTCGCTCAGCGCATCCAGTTGCAGCATGTCTTCGAAAAAACCGCGCAGGCCTTCTTCCAGGCGCGGAGACTGAATCATGCGGGACAACTCCCGTTTCAATCCGCGCTCGGTGTCGAGCTCGCCTTTCTTGGCGGCGGCCAGCAATTGCGCGTCGGGCCCCGAATCCCACAGCAGGAAGGACAGGCGGGACGCCTTCGAATAACCGTCCAATCGACGCTCGCCTGGATTCTTCGGATCAGGTTCGGTTCGTTCAAAACGGAACAGGAAATCCGGCGCAGTCAACAAGGTGACGAGCGGCAATTCCAGGCCCCGGTAGAAATCCTTCGCCTCGGCGGCGGCCTCATTCGCAAGCGCGACCCGGACTTCCACCTCTTCGTCGCGCAAGGGACGCCGGAACAACAGCGCGCCATAATCGCGCAAGAAGCGAGCGGCGCATTTTGGATCGCCTTTCGTCGGATCGGCCGGCTTGCAGGCGACGGTCTTGTCCCGACGGTCGGCGTCCAGAGCCTGTTCGGCCACGCTCCGAGCCATCGCGTCATAGTAAACAAAGCCGCTCGACGTGACGGACAGCTCGCTATTGCCGACTTCCAAAAGCCCCGCTTCACGCTTGCCTGTTTCAAATCGGCCTTTGATCTCGATATCGGCCCCAAAGACATGCGCGATGATATTGCGATACTGGCTCTCGGAAAGACGCCGGAAAGCCGCAACCGTCTGAGCCTCGCCATCCGCGACCGGTTTGTCGGCGGCGAAGACGAAGGCGGGCAGGACCAGGGCGCCTATAATCGCCGCGCTGGCGGCGAGGGATCCGAGCCGACTTCGCACCAATATTCTCCCTATGCGTTTCTTTTTGTATCTGTTTGGACTCATGATAGGCTTGTACTTGCGTTCCTCCAAGTTGTCTGTCTTG
>JBFXBB010000227.1:0-4922 GCA_050183685.1 Amphiplicatus sp. | reverse complement strand
AACGCCGAGGGCGATTATTGCGCGATGGACGCCGGCGCCTGCGTCAGGATCGCGGACAGCGCCGGAATGTGCAAAGCGCGTCCGGAAATCTGCACCATGCAATATGAGCCGGTTTGCGGTTGCGACGGGCGGACTTATCCGAACGCCTGCCGCGCGGCCTCGCAAGGCGTCAATGTCGCCCATGACGGCGCCTGCGCGCCGGCCGAATAGGGCTATGTCCGCCGCTGCGGCTTCGCCCAGCGGCGATGGAACCAAAGCCATTGCTCGGGATGATCAAGAATCGCCGCACCGATCGACTGATTGATGAGAGTCGTCAACGCTGTCACATCCGTCGAGAGATCGCCGGTCGCCGGATAGCGGATCGGCTCATGCACATGGATGCGAAAGCGCGCGCCGTCGACGCGCTCTATGCTGCCCGGGATGACGGGAACAGAATATCGAAGCGCGAGCCGCGCCGCCGCTGTCGCCGTTTTCGCCGGATGGCCGAGGAAAGGGACGACGACGCCCTCATTGAGCTTCTGGTCGACCAGCATGGCGAGCGAGCCGCCGCGCGCCAGCGCGTCCATGAGCGCACGCCCCGAAAGGCGGCCCTTCGGCACTTGCAGCCGGGAAAAAGCCTCGCCTCTGAGCTTGATGATGAGCTCGTCGATCAAGGGATTGTTCACCGCGCGATAGACAAGCCCGAAATCGACGCCGACATGCCTCAGAATGATCGGCAGGATCTCCCAATTCGCAAAATGCCCAGAGACATAGATGGCGGGCTCGCGGTTGAGCACAATGTCGGCGACGCGTTCGATCCCGATGACCTCTAGCCGCCCGCGCGGATCGGCGGGATCGAAGGCGTCGAGATGGGCGTATTCAGCGACAGTGCGGCCGAGATTTTCAAAGACGTCGGCGATCACGGCCCGGCGTTTCTCTTCGTCCCAGTCGGGAAAGATCAAGCGGAGATTGTCATCGGCGCGCTTCGAGATCGGCCGCAGAAGCGGACCGACGGCGCGCAGCGTTTTGCCTGAGAATGCCGACGCGCGGTCGACGCCCATGACGCGAAAAAGGCCAAGCAGCGCGCGCGCTGCGATATCTTCGGCAAAAGCGAGGGGCGTCACCGGCCGGTTCGAGCGCCGCGCCGGCAAGGGCGCATGCGGCGCGGCGCCTGCGTCAGTCATCGGGGACGTTCCGCTTTTTCGTAAAAGCGCGCAAGCGTTTCGTTGATAAGACGGTCGAGCCGTTCAGGATCGTCCGTGCGCATGAAGACAGGCAGGATTTCGACGCCATCCTTCATTTCGGACGAAAGCCGGGCGGCGTCCTTGGCGGTGGTGATGAGCGTCGCGTCGGCGCGCGCCGCTTCGCGCCGCAGGCGGCCCATCTCTTCGGGCTTGTAGCGATGATGGTCGGGAAACGCATAGCGTCCGGCGACGTCAAATCCTCGCGCTTCCAGCATGCAAAAGAATCGTCGCGGCGATCCGATCCCGCAAAAGGCGACGACCCGAGTCGGCGGCGTTTTGGAAGGCGCAAGCCATGCGTGAAACGCCGCTTCGTTGTCAGGGTCTTTCGGCGTTCCGATCGCTGACGCCTCATCCGGAAATATGCTGACGACGGCGTCGGCGCGTCCTCGCGCGCGGCGCATCGATTCGCGCAAGGGGCCCGCCGGAAAGAGCGCGCCATTGCCTGCCGGATCGGCCGCATCGATGAGCAGGAGGGAAAACGTCTTCTCAAGCGTTGGATTTTGAAAGCCGTCGTCCATGACAATCGCCCCCGCGCCGGCCTCGGCGGCGGCGCGGGCGCCGGCGGGGCGGTCGCGCGAGACCCAAGTCGGCGCCTCATTCGCGAGCAACAACGCCTCGTCGCCGACCGCCGTTGAATCATGCCTTGTCCGATCGACGCGGACGGGCCCGGCGAGAGCGCCGCCATAGCCCCGCGTCAGAAAGTGCGGCGCGGTGCCGATCGCGGCGAGCCTTGCGGCGAGCATCAATGCAAAAGGCGTTTTGCCGACGCCGCCGAGCGTCGCATTGCCGACGCAGAAAACCGGAACCGGCGCCGGCGCCGGGCGCGTCAGGGCGAGGCGCGCGCGCTGCACGCCGTCATAAACGAGCGCGCCCGGCGCGAGGCTCGCCGAGACGACCCGCGCGGCGAGCGTCCGCTCTCGCCAAAACCAGGGTTCGCGCATCATGCGGCGCGGGCGCTCGCGTCGAAACGTTCAAGAAGAACGTCGCAGATGTGCAGGAGCACTTTCTCCGCGCTCGCCTCGGCGCCCTTTTGCGCGGCTTCCGCCATCGCCCGCCGCGTCTTTTCGTCAGAGAGGAGGCGGCGCACCGCGGTCGCAAGCTCGCGGTCGTTCCTGACGAGCGCCGCGCCGCCGGCGGCGCGCATATCCGCATAGGTTTCATCGAAATTGAAGGTGAAGGGCCCGTGCAGGATCGCGCCCCCGAGGCGCGCCGGTTCAAGCGGGTTATGACCGCCCTTCGGCGTCATGCTGCCGCCGACAAAAGAGATGTCGCTCAAGCGATAGAACAGGCCGAGCTCGCCAAGCGTGTCGGCGATGTAGATATCGGTCGCGTCATCGATCTTCTGAGCGTCCGAACGTTGGCGCGCCGAGAGAGAAAAAGACTCCGCGAGCGCACGCACTTCGGCGCCGCGTTCCGGGTGGCGCGGGGCAAGAAGGGTGAGCAAAGTCGGGAATGTCGATTTGAGCGCTTTGTGCGCGTTGAAGACCGCCTCTTCCTCGCCGGGATGGGTGCTTGCGGCGAGCCAGATCGGCCGGTTCCCGTTCTCGGCGCGCAGGGCCTCGATTGCGCCCTCGACCACGGGAAGCGGGGGCGCGGCGTTTTTCAGATTGCCGAAATTCAAAACGCCGCGGCCGGAAAGGGTCTCAAGTCGTTCTGCGTTCTGACGGTCCTGCGCCATCAAGACATCGAAAGACGAAAGCACATAACGAACCATCTGCAATTTGCGCGACCATTCCTCGAAGCTTTTCGGCGAGACGCGGCCGTTGACGAGCGCCAGGAAGCGGGCTTTCTCCCGCGCGGCGAGGATGAGATTCGGCCAGAATTCCGATTCAACAAAGAGTGCGGCGTCGGGGCGCCAGTGGTCGAGAAACGCCTTGACGTAACGGGGATGATCGAGGGGAATATATTGATGCAGCGCGCCCTCGGGCAGACGCTCCTGCATGAGCCGCGCGGAAGTGATGGAGCCGGTTGTAACGAGGAAGTTGAGATCGCCGCGCGCGCCGCGCAGACGCTCCACGAGCGGCAAAACGGAAAGCGATTCTCCGACGCTTGCGCCATGAATCCAAACGAGCGCGCCAGGGGGGCGGGCCCGGCCGGCCTGGCCCCGACGCTCGCCGATTCTTTCGGGATCTTCCTTGCCGGCGCGCAGACGGTGCTGCAAGGCGAGTTCGGCCAAGGGACCGGCGACGCGGCTCGCGGCGCGATAGAGCTTAAGCCCTAGGGGTTTTGAAGGGGCAGGCTGCATGACCTCACTCTAGCCTATTGCGCTCTGATCTGGCGACCGTTTGACAAACGCATCCGCCTCTGCGGTGATTTCATTGAGCGCGTTTTCCAATTGTACCCGCGCCGCTTCGATCGCGTCGGGGCTTGCGTTCCTCGGCGCCTCGATCGGCGCGCCGAGGGCGAAGCAGCCCCGGGCGAAGGGAAGGGGCAGGAAAAATCGGTCCCAGGTGTTCAGGAAGCGTCCGCGCGAGACGGCGTTGGCGGACGGGATTATCGGCGCGCCGGAAAGCTGAGCGAGCCGGATAAGCCCGCTTTGCGTCTGCCTGCCGGGTCCGCGCGGCCCGTCCGGCGCGACGCAAACGATGTGGCCCTCGTCGAGCGCCGTCCTCATTGAGGAGACTGCCGACACGCCGCGCTTGTTCTTGAAGCGTTTTTTCGGATTGGCCGATGAGCCCCGAATATACTCGATCCGGTAGCCTTTGAGCGCGTTCGCCATGATCTCGCCGTCGCGGTGCGACGAGACAAGCATGAAAACCCGTTTCGGCGTTTCGCGCCGTAAGGCGGAGGCCATCATCAGCCGTTGGTGCCAGACCGCCACGATAAAGCCGCGATCCCCGTCGAGCAACGCCGCCGCGCGGCCCCGCCCAATGATGGTCCAGCGCGTCGTCGCGTCGACAAGACGCACATAGCGCCCGATGAGGAAGCTCATGAGACGGCGGGCAAGGCCGCCGTCGAAGAATTGTTTCATGAGGCGATTGAAAGACATCGCGAGAGGGCGCATTCCGTTCTGATCGCTCGCCATTGGCTTGCACGCTTTGCAGGCTCCCGCAATGATAGCGCCGCCGCGCCGGATAGTTCGTGCGCCGCCAAATGAGAGAGTCCGCCTTGCTGCGCCGCCCCCCCCTAGATGATGACGCCTCGACGGTAAAGCTCGCACGGCGGCTGTGGCGCGATTATCTCCGCCGCTATTGGCCCTTACTTGGCGGCGCGCTCCTCGCTATGGGGCTTTACGCCGCGTCGGCGAGCGCTATCCCCTTGAGCGTCGAATGGATCACCTCCGCCTTCTTTCATGATTCCCAGCGGTTTTCGGCGACGGCGGGGGAGATCGTTTATCTTGGCCCGGCGATCATTATCGGGCTCGGCCTTGCGAACGCGATCACCCAGTATTTCCAGATGAGCCTGACGGGCGCGGCGTCCCTTTCAGCCCTCAGGGACATGCAACGGGACATGTATGCGAGTCTCCTCGGGCTCGATATCGCGCAAATCCGCGCCGACGGCTCGGGCCAGACGATTTCGCGTTTCACGAACGACCCGATCGTGTTGCGCGATGCGCTGACGCGGGCCGCGCAGGGCGTGCGCGACGTGCTGACGCTTGTCGGACTCTGCGCGGTGATGATCTATTATGATTGGCTCTTGTTCCTGATCGTGCTCGTCGTCTACCCGGCGGTTGGCTGGCCGATCCTGAAGATCGGGAAA
>JBFXBB010000226.1:0-4934 GCA_050183685.1 Amphiplicatus sp. | reverse complement strand
TTGCATGGGAGGGCTGCAATGCCGCCGCATAGGGCCCCGCTCTCGCCCGTCGCCGGCCCGGGCGCTTTTGCAGCGCAGGCCGCAAGCAGGACAAGCAGCGCGGCCGCGACGCGCATCACTCGTCGTCCGTCCTCATCTGGCTTTGCATATAGCGTTCCTCGCCGATCTTGCCGATAAGCTCAAGCTGCGTTTCGAGGAAGTCGATATGCTCCTCCTCGGATTCCAGAATCTCGGCCATGACCTCGCGACTCACATAGTCCCGCGCGCTTTCGAAATACTGAATTGCTTCAACATAAAGAGGATGCGCGCGCTGTTCCGCGCGCAAATCGCATTCGAGGCATTCTTTCAAGGTCTCGCCGATATAGACCTTGTCGAGATCCTGCACATTAGGCAGACCTTCGAGAAAGAGGATGCGGTCGATCAATTTGTCCGCATGCTTCATTTCATCGATCGATTCGTCATATTCGATCTTCGCGATTCGCCCGAAGCCCCAATGACGAAATGTCCGCGCGTGGAGGAAATACTGGTTGACCGTCGTCAGCTCAAGTTTCAGGGCCTTGTTGAGATAGTCGATGACCTTTGGATCGCCTTTCACGGCAGCCTGCTCCTGATTTGATGCGTTGAAGGAAGATTACATCATCAGCGGCTTTGCCAAAGCCCGATTACGAAAACAAGCCGCGAAGAAAATAGTTTTCGCAAATGAGACGCAGTATAGCGGGCGGACTATTCGGCGGCGAGGATCGACGCCTGGCGCGCCCGCGCGTTCTCGATCATCTGCGCGATGTCAGGCAAGCATTTGCCGCATTGCGGCCGTCTCCCGCAGCGGCGGAAAACCTCGGCGACCGAGCGCGCCTCGGCGCCCGCCGCCTCGGCGAGCTCCTTGTCTTTCAGCGCGTTGCAAATGCAGACATACATCGGAGTTTCAGACCCTTCAGGCCGCTCCTACATTCCCTAATTAAGAATGATTGTCAATAACACAAGATGAACGGGCCCGCGGGGGCCTGTTTATTGACCCGCGGCGACGGCCGCCGGCTCCGGCGGCGGGACGAGGAGTTGGGGGTCGACGAGCGCGCCCGCCCAACGCACGCTCCAATGCATATGCGGGCCGGTCGCGCGCCCAGTCGCCCCGACCGCGCCGATGACGTCGCCCTTCTTGACCCGCTCGCCCGGCGCGACATCGAGCCGCGACAGATGCATCAGCGCCGATTCGACCCAGTGGCCATGATCGATGAAGATAAGCCCGCCCTCGAAATACATGTCCGTCGCGGCGAGCCGCACGATCCCGGCGGCCGGCGCCCGCACCGGCGTTCCGGCGGGCGCGGCGACATCGAGGCCCGAATGCGGGGTCTTCGCCTCGCCGTTCAAGATGCGCTGCGAGCCGAACACGCCGCTGATCGGCCCCTTGACCGGCCAGTCAAAACCATTCGCCCAATCGGCGGTCGCCTCGGTGACCGCGCGGGCGGCTTTTTTCGCCGCCGTGTCTTCCGCGATCTTGGCGAGTTGGGCTTCTGTAAACCCCGAGACCTTCGACTGATCGAGGCCGTCGATGCGCTGCACCGGAAAATCGCGGTCCTCGATGTTGAGCGCCATGCGTTCGACGACGCCCCCGGGCAAGGTCACGACGAGCAGCGCCGAAAGAGCGCTGTCGCGGCCAAAGCCGATGACGAAGCGGCCGTCCTCGCCGACCATGAGGGCCTCGCCGTCGAGCTTGGCGCGCGCGCCCGGGAGCGTCTGGCCAAAGACGAGCCCGCCTTGAACGAAATGGCCTTCGAGCGAAACATTGCGCGCATGGTCGCCGAACACGCGCTGGCGGTCCTCGACCTTGCGCATGATTTCGGCGAAATCCTCGCGCGGCGCGGCGCTCTCCTCGACCGGCTCGCCAAACGCGGCCTCTGCGGCGCGCGCGCCCTCATGCGAAACGCATCCGCCGAGAACAAGGCCGAAAAGAAGCGCCGCGTAACGCATCGTCATTCCCCGGTCAGCGTTTCAGCCCAAAGCCCTGCAACGCCGCCGCCGCGTCGGCGTAAGGCTCCTGCTTGTCGACGCTCCAATATTTCAGCGCGGTGAGCGGAATGCGCGCGCCCGTCGCCGCGCAGCGCACAAAGGCGCCGGGCTTGATAACGACGAATTCGGCGTCGCGATATTCGATCACCGCCTCGCCGCCCTCCAGAAAAGGATCGTGGATGTTCATGGGGAACCATTATCGCGAGATTAGTTAATCAAACAAGGATTTCTGCGCCGCCCTTTTGGGCTTGGCCGGAGGACGCGCGCCGCCCTCGATCCGCGCCCGCCGCTCGCCGTCGGCGAAGACGAGCGCGATCTCGGCCCCGGGCGCGGCCTCGCTCGCCCGATGAAGGAGCCCGCCGCCCGCCGCCCGGACAAGCACAAAGCCGCGCTCAAGCACGTTCTGGTAGGAAAGCGCGGCGAGGAGCTTCGCCGCAGAATCGAGCCGGGCGGAGGATCTGTCCGTTTGCAGACGAATATGCGACGCGACGGACGCCGACGCGGCGCGGAGCCGATGCGCGCGCTCGGAAAAGCCGGCGGCGAGCATCGGCCGGCCGAACCGCGACGCGACGCGGAGAAATCGCGTTCGGACTTCATCATACCGCGCGCGCAGACAGGCTCTAAGCCCGTCGCTCGCCCTGTCGAGGCGCTGCTCGCTCGCCCGCAAGGCGTCTTCCGGACGGCCAAGGCCGCGCCTTGCGGCCATCAGCGCCGTCCGCCGCGCGTCAAGGAGCCGCGCGCCGGCCTGCACAAGCCGGCGCTCTTTGTTGAGGATTTCGCTCAAAAGCTCCGATCGCACCGGCACGGCGATCTCGGCGGCGGCCGTCGGCGTCGGCGCGCGGCGGTCGGCGACAAAATCGATAAGCGTCGTGTCGGTCTCGTGACCGACGGCGGAGATGATCGGAATGCGGCTCGCCGCGGCGGCGCGCGCGACAATCTCCTCGTTAAAGCACCACAGATCCTCGACCGAGCCGCCGCCGCGCGCAACGATCAGAATATCCGGGCGCGGAATTGGACCGCCCTCGGCGAGCGCGTTGAAGCCGTCGATCGCAGCGGCGATTTTCCGATCCGCGCCCTTTCCCTGCACCAGGGTCGGCCAGACAATGACATGGCGTGGGAAGCGCTCGCGCAAGCGGTGAAGAATGTCGCGGATGACGGCGCCGGTCGGCGAGGTGACGACGCCGACGACCTCCGGCAGGAAAGGCAAGGGGCGCTTGCGCGCCGGCGAGAAGAGCCCTTCGGCGGCGAGCTTTTTCTTGCGCTCTTCAAAAAGCGCCATCAGCGCGCCGACGCCGGCGGGCTCAAGACTGTCGATGACAAGCTGGTAACGCGACTGCCCCGGAAAGGTCGTCAGGCGCCCGGTCGCGACGACCTCCATGCCCTGCTCGGGGCGCAGGCGCAGGCGGTCCGCATTTCCTTTCCAAATGACCGAGGACAAAACGGCCTTGTCGTCCTTCAGATCGAGATAGACATGGCCGGAGGCCGCCCGCGTCACGCGCCCGACCTCGCCGCGCACGCGCACGAAGCCGAATCCCTCTTCGATCGCCCGCTTGACGGCGCCGGCGAGTTCGCCGACCGAATATTCGTGGAGATTGCCGAAGGGCGCGTCTGCCATCAGACTCTTACAGCACAAATCGGCGTCGGCGATAAGCGCTTGAACGAAGAGAAGATTCGACCCCAATGGCTGACGGCGTTAGGCTGCGGAGCGACTGGAGGGAGAGGCATCATGAAAAGGAAACTGGTTCTAGGCGTTGGCGTTGCAGCAATCGCGCTTGCGGGCGCGGGGCTCGATTTTGCCGGCGGCGACGCGCCCGCGCCCTTTATCAATCCGATTCTCTTTGCGAAATCGGTTTGCGGCGACGATCCGGCGGCCCCCGCCAAACGCCGCGCTTTCTTCATGCGTCTGGCGAAAGCCGTGGCGGCCGAGCCCAAGACGGGCGCGCCCGCGCGCATCGGCGACATCGCCTATTCCATCACCACAACGAGCAATCTCGCGCAGGCCTACTTCAATCAGGGCCTCGCCTTTATATGGAATTTCAATCACGGCGCGGCGATCGCGTCTTTTCAGGCGGCGCAGGCGGCCGATCCGAATTGCGCCATGTGCTATTGGGGAGAGGCCTTCGCCTATGGCCCCAATATCAACGCGCCAATGGCGGATGAAGATGTCGCGCCCGCCTATGCGGCGACGCAGAAGGCGTTGTCGCTTCGAGACAAAGCCATCGAGAAAGAGCGCGATCTCATCGACGCGCTCGCCTATCGCTATGAAGCAAAGCCGCTCGCCGACCGATCAAAGCTCGATAACGCCTTCGCCGATGCGATGGACAAGGCCGCGCGCAAATATGCGGGGGACGATTTCGTCGCGACGCTCGCCGCGGAAGCCAATATGGACACGCAGCCCTGGGACTATTGGGCGGCAGACGGACGAACCGAAAAAGGCCGCGCCGCGCGCAGCATGGCGCTGATCGAGACCGTGCTCAAACGCAGCCCCAATCACGCAGGCGCCATCCATCTCTACATTCATCTGACCGAAGCCTCGCGCAATCCCTACCGCGCCGTTCCTTACGCGGATAAACTCGCCGCCCTGGCGCCGGGTCTTGGCCATCTCATGCATATGCCGTCGCATACTTATTATCGCATCGGGCGTTTCCAGCAGTCGCTCAAAATCAATGTCGAGGCGGTCGCGGCGGACGAAGCTTTTCTCGCCGAGAATGACGCAAGCCCGCTCTATGAGTTCGGCTATTATGTTCACAATGTGCATTTCGTCATGACCTCCGCGCAGATGGCGGGCGACGCTAAAACGGCGCTCGCTATGGCCGAAAAACTCGATGCGAAGCTGCCGATGGACATGGCCGCCGCCGTGCCCTTCGCACAGCCGATCAAAGCGGCGCCCTACTACGCCCTGGCGCAATATGGCGCGCCGGAAACAGTGC
>JBFXBB010000225.1:0-4939 GCA_050183685.1 Amphiplicatus sp. | reverse complement strand
CCCCGCCGAACCCGCCCCGAAATACCGCCCATCGAAGCACAGCGGGTGCGCGTTGAGGAGGAAAACTTCGACCGCCTGAAGTGTCCAACACCCTTCCCAGACCGGCATCGGACGGCCGAAGGAATCACGCGCCAGCGCGTCGGCGGAATGGCTTCCGTTGATGAAAACGCGCGAGGCCCGGCGGCAGATTTCGTCGCCTTGGGCGGCGGCGATCTGCTTGATCGCGGGAACGTTGCGGGGGAGATAGCCGCGCGCAACGGCGAGCTCTCGGGCCTCTCCGTCGAGGCGCAGGAAGACATAATCGCCCGTCTGCGGACGCTTGAATCCCGTGCGATAAAGGCCGAGCGGCGCGCTCGCCGTCGCGTTCCAGACGAGGAAGGGATGCGGATTGATGAGCGCCGCCGCGGTGATGAGCGCGCTGCCGGCGACCGTTGCGACCAGCATGGTGCGTCCGCGCCGCGTCATCTTTGGAGCGCCTCGATCTTGAGGTGAGCCGCGTGCTGCGCGGTCGAGTAGGGCGCGAAGTCTGCCTCCGCGATGAGGCGATGGCCGACGCGCCGCCAGTAGGCGGACGAGATTTCCGGAGGTGAGAACCCTTCCTTTTCAAGCGCCTTGATGAGGCCAAGAACGCGCCGAACGCGCCTTCTGCCGTTGACGGCGAGGAGCGGATCGGCGCCGGGCGCGACGCCCGGGAGAGGACGAAGGCGCGCGCCGGGGCCGCCCGCGCGCGCGACAACGAGCGACCATTCGAGCTTGCCGGAGGCGCTGGGCGATTGACGCACAAGGCAGAAGACCGCGCCCGGAGAGAACAGCGCGAGCGCGCGCTCCTGCTGAAGCGAAACGACCTCTTGCGGCGTCCCGAAGCGGAGCGCATGGGCGCCGTCGGTTCGGACGCCGGTCAAGGATTCAGTAGTCCTGCGTCGTGTCATGTTCGCGCGCCCGCGACCAGTCGCGCACCGCGGGCTTCCTGTAGAAGACGCGCCCGCCATGCTTCAGGAAGCGCGGGCCGCCGCCTCTCGTGCGATAGTTGGCGAGGGTTCTCGGATTGAGGCGAAGAAGCTTCGCCGCTTCTTCGGTGGTGAGGAGTTCCTCCTCGGCGTTGTCGTCTGATGATGAGAAGACTGTCTCGCGCGCGCTCATGCCGGGGCACTCTTTGACGATGCGGGGCCTGTCGCGCGCGGGCGCCAGCGCCCCGCGCCGCCGGCAGGCGGCCCCGAGATGGATATTGATCAGCACACGGCGCAATGCGCGCCGGCGCTCCATGATGAATTTGCATGAAGAGAAGCACGGCGCCCAGAGTCGAATCGCGGCCGCTGAGGAATCGAGTCGGCGCGCAACGGCAGGCCTAGGGCGGCGCGCCGTCTCCCTGTCGAGCGCGGGGGTCAGATGGAGGTTCGCTCCTTCCCTCAATTGAAGCAGGGAAGCGGGCCCCCGCCTGCTTCCCTGCCCGTCCGGCGAGGATCGGAGGATGGGGGCAAGAAAAATCTGCGGGGACCTGGCGCGGGCCGCGCGCGGGGGGCGCGCTCCGCGGCGCTGAAGGGAAGCTGCTTCGCGCGCATCGTCGAGACTCCCGCGTGCAACACGGGGTCCCTCAGATTTTTCTTGCGGGGAAGGAGGCGGCGCCTCCTTCCCTTGGCCGCCGATGTCGGAGGAATGGGAGGCTATCGCCTCCCTTCGAGCTCGGCGCGCCGAGCCTCGAGGATGGGAAGATTTTCCGCGCCGCGGACATTGTCGGCGAGGTCGTCCGGAACGCCGCCAAGCGCTTTTTGGAGACGCGCGATCTCGGCGCTCGCTTCGGCGATCTCCTCTTCGATGGTGAACGGATAGTGGCAACTCGCCGCCGCCTCTTGCTGCGCGCGCAAGCGGTCGAACATCTCGTCGACCCATAGGGTATCGACGTCGATGTCGTCGGATGCGATATCGATGATGGCGGTGTTCCTCATGACGAAATCTCCTTCCTTGTCGTTTCGACGCCGCCTCGCCGGGCGCAAACGGGCGGCCGGGTCAACGACGCCGAAGGCGCCGCGGAGCGGGGCGCGGGAGGCGCCGATTTTTTCGTCGCGTAGCCAAAAAAAAGCCGCGAAGCGGCTCCCCTTCCGAAAAAATCGGAGGGCCCCGCGCATCGTTGACGCGGCCGGCCGGCTTGCGGCGCAATGGGAGGAAGACGAACGGAAACGGTGCTGTGGAGAGAAAAATTCTAAGTCGCTCTCGCCGGCGCGAGGCTCTTTTCTCATAGAAGAAACGGCCTCGCGCGGGGTCTCCGCGCGAGGCCAAGTGGCGCTGTCTTCAGAGCCGCCTAGTTGGCGATCACCGCATAGACGTCGCTGTCCTCCTGGTCGTTCGCAGGACCTAAGTTCGCGAAGATCGGACGATTGCCGGAGCCGACGATCTGCGGGTGCTTGATCGCGAGATTGACGTAGCGCTCGCCGCTTCTCTGGCTGGTGCGGTAACGGGCCGTCCCGAGCTGGACGCCGTTCTCCGCGACGATCTCCATCTCGGGCGCGTTGTCAGAAACACCGTCCGCGAGGGGTCGGAGGCTGATCTTGCCGCGCCAGGTGAGGAGGCCGTTGATCGCGCCTTCGAAGCGGTTCTCGCCGAGTTTCTTCACATAGCCGATGGTCGACATTGCCGTGGTTCCTTCTCTTGTTGCTGTCGAGGGCCGATCCCTTCGACGGGTCCAGGAAAGGGGACGCGGGTCGCCGCCCGCCCGCACCCCGCGCGCAGAAATGCCGGGCCCGCGAAGCGGGTCCGTCCAAAGAGACTCTTCGCGCGAGGGCCGGAGCGGCACGCGGAGGACCGGCCGGCGGCCCCTGGCGCGGGCCGCGAGCGGGAAACGCCGCCATGGCTTTTTCGCTTTATATATCCGGAACGGATTCATCGGCGGCGTTTCCCGCGAGCAACACGGGGGGCCAGCCGGCCGGTTGAGGGCGGGAGCCAGCGTCCCCTAAAAGACCCGGCGCATCGATGGGATCGGGCGATCGATCAGCAAAGGAGAGGAGAGCTTGGGCGTTCGGCTTGACCTGAGCCCCGGAAAGTCCCTCATCTGATAGGAGAGTCCGTCATAAGGAGACGGACGATGAGGAAGTCAAGATTCACGGAAGAACAGATCATCGCGATCCTGGCCGAACAGGAACGCGGGCTTGGAACTGCGGAGGTCTGCCGCAAGCACGGGATCAGCACCGGGACCTTCTACAAGTGGAAGGCGAAGTTCGGCGGCATGGATGTCTCCGACGCCCGCAAGCTGAAGACGCTCGAGAGTGAGAATGCGCGGCTGAAGCGGCTTTTGGCCGACGCGATGCTCGACAATGTCGTGCTGAAAGACCTTCTGGGAAAGAGCTGACGACGCCCCGGGCGAAGCGCGCAGCGGCGCTGAGGGCGATGACGAAGCACTCCATCTCCCAAAGACGCGCCTGCCGGCTGGTCAGCGTCGATCCGAAGACCGTCAGACGTGAGCATACGCCTGACTGCCCCGAGATCAGAGAACGTATGCGCGCGATCGCGAACGAACGGCGTCGGTTCGGCTATCGCCGTATCGGCGTGATGCTCCGGCGGGAAGGAATGGTCATGAACCACAAGAAGCTGCGGCGTCTTTATCGGGAGGAAGGTCTTGCCGTGAAGCGCCGGCGCGGCCGCAAGCGCGCCACGGGAACAAGAGCGCCGCTCATCGTTCCAACGCGCCCCAATGAGCGCTGGAGTCTCGATTTTCTCTCCGACGTGTTCGGCGTCGGGCGACGTTTCCGCATCCTCGCGGTCATCGACGATTGTACGCGCGAGAATCTCGGCGTCATCGCCGACACCTCGATCTCAGGCAAGCGCGTCGCGCGCGAACTCGACGCGCTGATCCGCCTCTACGGCAAGCCGGCGACCATCGTAAGCGACAACGGAACCGAGCTCACCTCGCGCGCCATGCTCGAATGGCAGAACGAGACCGGCGTTCTCTGGCATTACATCGCGCCGGGAAAGCCGACGCAGAACGCCTTCATCGAGAGCTTCAACGGACGATTGCGCGACGAACTCCTCAACGAGGAGGCCTTCGACAGCCTCGCCCACGCGCGCCGCGCGCTCTCAATCTGGCGTCACGACTACAACAACACCCGCCCGCATTCAGCGCTCGGCGGATTAACCCCAGCGGCCGCGCGCCGGTCGCCTGAGCCATTGGTCGGCTCCTCGCCCGGCGCGCTCGCCAACACCGAAGTCACGAGTTATTTTGCAGCTGGACTCTCCCTATGAACGAGGGAGCCAAAGGGCTCAGGTCAGGCTTTCGCTCGTGATGATGAAGGGGCAAGGACCGCTTGGGGCGTGAGAACAATGTCGGCGCAGGAGGTCGCGGCGGGACCCTCGCTGCGCGGCGCGCCTGACAACGGCCCGACTCAAGTCCCTTGCGTCGGGAGGCGCGAAAAGCGCCCGTCCAGGACCCAGCGCCGTGCCAAAGGCGGTTTCTCGCAAGGTCGGGGAATCGCCATCGAGAGCGGAGGCCAGCGCGTTCACATCGTTGGGCGACAGGCGCTAGGGGTCAGGGCCCATTAATGCCTCCTGGCCATGCGACCATATGAACGGCAACTTCTCGCCGACTGCGGGCATTGCACCTTCTGGCGCTCACGACGTGAGCAACCTACATCAGGTGAGCATCAAGGCAACACTTCAAACCGAGACCGAGCAGTCGCGCTGGAAAACGCAATCTCCGAGCGATCGTGACACGAGATTGTCCAGTTCAATACCATTTGCCTTGTTTACGTAGTGGGAATGAAACCCGCCGTGGACGCCGCTAGGAAGAATACTGTTTCACGGTCTCGCGGACCTGGGCCATTACGTCGACAAACCAAGGTGCGTGCTTTGGTAACAGATAGTCCTGTAGCTGCGATGAATCGTCTTCAATCGTGTAGCTTCTACCAGCAATCTCGAAGCGCGGACCGCCTATCTCATCCCATCCTTCCGCGTA
>JBFXBB010000224.1:0-4949 GCA_050183685.1 Amphiplicatus sp. | reverse complement strand
ATTCGCACGGCCCTGCGTCGCCGAACGAAGATTGTTCACATAGCCGAACATATTCGCGAGCGGAACCATCGCATGCACGACATTGGCGTTGCCGCGCATTTCCTGACTCTGGATCTGACCGCGCCGCGAATTCAAATCGCCGATGACGGTCCCCGTATATTCCTCCGGGGTCACCACTTCGACTTTCATGATCGGCTCCAAAAGCGCCATGCCGAGATGGGGCTTTGCCTCGCGCATCGCCGCGCGCGCCGCGATCTCGAAGGCGAGGACCGAGGAGTCGACGTCGTGATAATTCCCGTCGATGAGTTCGATCTTGAAATCGAGGATCGGAAAGCCGACGAGCATCCCCGACTCCCGCACCGAATCGACGCCTTTGACGACGCCCGGAATATATTCCTTCGGAATGGCGCCGCCGACGATCTTCGATTCGAACTCATAGCCCGCGCCCGGCTCCTGCGGGAGGATGTTCATTTTCAGCTTGGCGAACTGGCCGGAGCCCCCGGTCTGCTTCTTGTGCGTATAGTCGATCGTGTAGGACTTGGTGATCGTTTCACGATAGGCGACCTGCGGGGCGCCGATATTCGCCTCGACCTTGAATTCGCGCTTCATGCGATCGACGAGAATGTCGAGATGCAATTCGCCCATGCCTTTGATGATCGTCTGGCCCGACTCTTCATCGGTCGAGACGCGGAAGGACGGGTCCTCGGCGGCGAGGCGCTGCAAAGCAAGGCCCATCTTCTCCTGATCGGCCTTCGTCTTGGGCTCCACCGCGAGCTCGATGACGGGCTCGGGAAACTCCATGCGCTCAAGCACAACCGGGTGCGCCGGATCGCAAAGCGTATCGCCGGTCGTCGTATCTTTCAGACCGACGACGGCGATGATGTCGCCGGCGAAAGCCTCCTTGATGTCCTCGCGGCTGTTCGCATGCATTTGCAGCATGCGGCCGATGCGCTCTTTCTTGCCTTTGACGGTGTTGACGAGCGCGGCGCCAGATTCGAGCTTGCCCGAATAGATGCGGCAGAAGGTGAGCGAGCCGACAAAGGGATCGTTCATGATCTTGAAGGCGAGCATGGCGAAGGGCTCGTCATCGGAGGAATGGCGGAAAACCTCTTCTTCCGAATCTGGAAGATGGCCCTTGATGGGCGGGACGTCGAGCGGCGAGGGAAGATAGTCGACGACGGCGTCGAGCAAGGGCTGCACGCCCTTGTTCTTGAAAGCCGAGCCGCACAGGACCGGGAACCAGGAAAGAGAGCCGACCGCCTTGCGGATGAGCGCTTTCAGCGTCGCCTTGTCCGGCTCATTGCCTTCGAGATAGGCGGTCATGGCGTCGTCATCGAGCTCGACCGCCGCTTCGATCATGGCCGAGCGATAGTGCTCGGCCTTTTCCTTCAAATCGTCCGGGATCGGCTCTTCATGGAAGGTCGCGCCGAGCGTTTCTTCCTCCCAGATGATCGCCTTCATCTCGATAAGATCGACGACGCCGCGGAAACCGCTCTCAATGCCGATCGGCAATTGCAGCGGCACGGCCTTGACGCCGAGGCGCTGCTTGATCGTGTCGAGGCAGAAGTAAAAATCCGCGCCGATCTTGTCCATTTTATTGGCGAAGATGATCCGCGGCACTTCATATTTGTCGCCTTGGCGCCAGACGGTCTCGGTCTGCGGCTCGACGCCCTGATTGCCGTCGAGAAGGCAGACCGCGCCGTCGAGGACGCGAAGCGAGCGCTCGACTTCAATCGTGAAATCGACATGGCCGGGGGTGTCGATAATGTTGAGGCGCTTGTCCTTCCAGAAACAGGTCGTCGCCGCCGAGGTGATCGTGATCCCCCGCTCCTGCTCCTGCTCCATCCAGTCCATCGTCGCCGCGCCGTCGTGGACTTCGCCGATCTTGTGGCTCTTGCCGGTGTAATAGAGGACGCGTTCGGTCGTCGTCGTCTTGCCCGCGTCGATATGGGCCATGATCCCGAAATTCCGGTAGTCCTCTAATTTATGCGTGCGGGCCATGACGGGAACGAGCCTTTACTCTCTTTGCTACCAGCGATAATGCGAGAAGGCGCGATTGGCTTCGGCCATGCGGTGCGTGTCCTCGCGCTTCTTGACGGCGGCGCCGCGATTTTGCGCGGCGTCCATGATTTCGTTCGACAGGCGGTCGACCATCGTCGTCTCGTTCCTCAGCCGCGCGGCGCCGATGATCCAGCGCATGGCGAGCGCCATCTTGCGCTCGGGCCGAACCTCGACCGGGACCTGATAGGTCGCCCCGCCGACGCGCCGCGAGCGCACTTCGATCGAGGGCGTCACATTGTCGAGCGCCTCTTTAAAGAGATCGACCGGCGGGCGGCGCAGCTTCTGCTCGATGCGCTCAAGCGCGCCATAGACGATTTTCTCGGCCGCCGGCTTCTTGCCCTCGACCATGACGTAATTCATGAATTTCGAGACCGTCCGGTCCCCGAATTTCGGATCGGGGAGGATCACTCTTTTGTCTGCGCGACGACGACGTGACATCTCTTAATCCTTACTTCGGACGCTTGGCGCCGTAGAGGGAGCGGCGCTGCTTGCGATCCTTGACGCCCTGCGTGTCGAGCACGCCGCGGATAATATGGTAGCGCACGCCCGGCAGGTCTTTCACCCGGCCGCCGCGGATGAGGACGACCGAGTGCTCCTGTAGATTGTGCCCCTCGCCCGGAATATAGCCGATGACCTCATGGCCGTTGGTCAGGCGGATCTTGGCGACCTTGCGCAGCGCCGAGTTCGGCTTTTTCGGCGTCGTCGTATAGACACGCGTGCACACGCCGCGTTTTTGCGGGCATTGCTGCATCGCCGGGACCTTGTTGATCTTCCGGCGCGGCTTCCGCGGCTTGCGGATGAGCTGTTGGACTGTCGGCATCCGTTCTCCAAACCTTCGAGGCGGCGAATCCAAGGCGTTGCGCGCCGTCGCGGTCCCTTTTGCCGCAATGACGCGAATAAGCGGAGCCCCGACCAGCGGAACGCCGCTCAACAAAACAACAATCTCTAGCTAAACGGACCGCGTATCCCGCGCGCCAAGGCAAGGCGAAAAGAAGCGCGCCGGACGGCCGGCCTTCCAGCGGCGCGGAACCTATAGGCGCTGCCCCTGCGGGTCAAGCGCCGGAATTCAGAAATCAGAAGCCGGAAATCAGAAATCTACTGCAAAAATCAAGATTTTTCTGGCTTCCGACTTCCGATTTCTGATTTCTAAGCGCAAATGCGCCTTGCCTTTATCCAGTTCGGCGATTTCCGCGACGCTTTTGAACGCTTCCGTCAAGGCGGCGGCGAGACCTATTACGCCCAGCGTTATTCGGTCGATTTTGTCGAACGCCTCGCCGAGCGCTGCGATTTCCTCGGGGTCTGCGCCATGCTGGGCGAGACGGCCTATGAGGCGACGGTGACCGAAAGACTGCATTCGGCCTGCATCCCCCGCCTTTTGGGCGGCCGGCTCGACGACGCGGCGATCGTCGCCCTCCTCAACCGCTGGCGGCCGACCCACATTATATTACAAACGCCCTCGCGGGGCGTCCTCGCCTGGGCGCTCCGGCGTAAAATCGCTGTTCTCCCGCTTCTCGCCGACAGTTGGCGGACAACGGGCGTCAAGGCTCGCCTGGACGGGTTCCGTCACGCCCGGCTCTTCAATGACCCGCGGATCGCCGTCGTCGCCAATCATAACGCGCCGGCGAGCCTCTCGCTGAAGCGGATCGGCGTTCGTCCCGAAAAGATCGTCCCCTGGGACTGGCCGCATGCGCTCGTCCCGGAAGACCATCCGGTGAAATCGCCGCCTCTAGAAAGCGCACAGGCGCCGCTTCTCCTCTTCGTCGGTCAGTTGACGGAAGCGAAAGGCGCGGGCGAGTGCATCGGCGCGGCGGCGATCCTGAAAGAAAGGGGCGTCGATTTCCGTATGAAGCTGATCGGCGGCGGCGATTTCGAGGCGCGGGCCAAGGACGAAGTCCGGGCGAGAGGGCTCGCCGACCGGGTCGAGATCGCCGGGCGCAGACCCCATGCGGAGGTCATTGAGGCCGGGCGCGCGGCGAGCCTCGCCCTCGTGCCGACCCATCATGCCTATCCCGAGGGCCTGCCGATGACGATTTATGAGGCGCTGGCGACCCGGACGCCCCTCATCGTCTCGGACCACCCGATGTTCCTGCCCTATCTCGCCAACGCGCCGGCCGCGAAGGTCGTCCCCGAAAAGCGGCCGGACGCGCTGGCGGACGCGATCGCGTCCTTTCTCGCCGACGCGGCCGCCTATCGACGCGCCTCGGAAGCGACGGAAGAGACCTGGCGGCGCATCAAATGCGATCTGACCTGGGGCGCGCTGATCGAGGCCTGGCTCAAGGATCCGGCGCGCGCCCGCGAGCGGCTGCGGGACTACGCCCTCGATCGGCGGCTCGAAACGCTCGGAATGACGGACTGACGTTGCAATGCCGCTCATCCCGGCGAAGGCCGGGATGAGCCGGAAGAGAGCGCGTCAAGCGACGCGCCTTCCTTACTCGGCGGCGGCCGGTTCGCTCTTCTGCTCTTCGGCGGGCGGCAAGGCCGCCGCCGCGCGTTTTTCGCGTTCGGCGATAAGAGCCCGGTCGCGGCGCTCTGCCTCAAGCTGGCGCCTCGACATCATGCCGCCGGTGCCCGCCGGAATGAGGCGGCCGACAATGACATTCTCCTTGAGGCCTTCGAGCGTGTCCACCTTGCCATTGACGGCGGCGTCGGTGAGGACGCGCGTCGTCTCCTGGAAAGAGGCGGCCGAGATGAAGGAGCGCGTCTGGAGCGAGGCCTTGGTGATGCCGAGAAGGACGGGCGCGCCATTCGCGGGGGTTTTGCCCTCGCTGTCGAGCCGCGCATTCGTCTCCTCGAATTCGAGCTTATCGATCTGCTCTTCCTTCAGGAACATCGAGTCGCCGGGATCGGTGACTTCGATCTTCTGAAGCATCTGGCGCACGATCACTTCG
>JBFXBB010000223.1:0-4958 GCA_050183685.1 Amphiplicatus sp. | reverse complement strand
CGTCTTCCACCAGGCGTTCAAGGGCGTAACGACGGCGCCGAGCGAGACGACAGCCATGAAAGCGATGCACCATTCGGGCTGGCTCCGCTTGGCGATGGCAACGTGGTCGCCTTTCTTGTCGCCGAGATCCTCGGCGAGCGCCTTTGCAAGACGGCAGGCCCTCGACCAGGTCTCGACGAAGCTCAGCCTTTCGTCCTCATAGAGGAGGAAATCCTTTTCGCCATGCTGCACGCCATAGAAGAAGACGCCGACGAGATTGGGCGGCGCGCCGGTGAAGGCCTTATAGCGCACGCCGCGGATTTCCGCCTCGCCGACGGCGAAGAGCGGGTTTTCCGCCTTGAGCTTCTCCTTGGCCGCCTCGAATTTCGTCGGATCGAGAATGATTTCATTAGCCATGCGTCGCGCTCGCCTTGCTTTCGGGCACTCTAATCACGCGCGTCTCGCCCGCGCAAACCCCGACTGCAGGAAGGAGAACGCCTCCTTCTCGACGCCGTTCGGCCGCCCCTCGATGCGCCACAGGACAAGATGGGTCGCAACATAAAGCGCCGCGCCCGAAAGGATGTCGGCGGCGAGCGCCGCCGCGCCCTCGACGAGCCCATAGGACGGCCGCATGAAAATGAGAAAAGCCGCCATCGCGGCGACGGAGACGAGGCTGCGCCGGGCGCTCCACAGGGGCTCGTAAGCGGGCCGCCCGCTCGCCCGGGCGTAAAGCCCGAGATTGAGCCCGACATGGACGAGCCCAGAGCCCGCCGCCGCGAGAACGGCGCCGTCGAGCCCGTAGCGCATCGAGGCCCAGACGAAGACCGGCAAGCGGATCGTAAGGAAAATCAGCTCACGGATGAAAACGAGCCGCGTGAGGCCGAGCGCCATCGCATAATATTGCGTCGCGACAAAAAGCGTTTGCAGGCCGAGCACAGGCGCAATCGTCTCGATGACGGGGACGGCGGCCGCCCATTTCTCGCCGAGGAGCAGGGGCGCGAGGTCATAAGCGACGAGCGCAAAGCCGATCGCCGCGGGCATGGCGACGGCGCCGAGCGCGGCGACGCCGCGCAGATAGGCCGCGCGCATCCGCGCAAGCTCGCCTTGGAGCGCCGAAAGCCCCGGATAGATCGCCCGCGCGATCGGCGCGGCGATCTCCATCGTCGGCGTTTCGCCGAGCTGCATGCCGATATAATAGGCGCCGGTTCCCGCCGGACCGACCGCGCGGGCGAGCACGAAGGCGTCGAGCTTGTTGTTGAGCGCCGCGACAAAGCTGACGCCGGCGAGCCAGCCTGAAAAGCCGAGCACCTTGCGGAAGGATTGAAAGGTCGGGCGCGGCAGATAGGGGCGCATCGCATAAGAGATCGCAAGCTGCGCGAGGCCGCTCGCGACGAGCCCGATAATGATCGCAAGATAGCTGCCGTAAAGGAGGGCGATGGCGATCGAGATCGCAACGCCGATGAATTTATTCGCCGCGGCCGAGATGAATTCCTTCGAAAAATCAAGATCGCGCTCGAATTCATGGAATTTCGGATTGATGAGGCCGGTGATGAAGGGATAGGGCGCGAGCCCCGCGAAGACCCAGAACATGCGCGGGTCCTGATAGAAAGCCGCCGAAAGCGGCGCGGCCGCGAAGAGCAGCGCCGTCGTCGCCGCGCCCCTGATCGCCGAGAGCGTGAACAGCGTGTCGAGATCGGCGCGGTCCGCATCGCGAAACCGCACGACCGCCTGGCTCGCCCCGATATCGGTCAGCCCCTGGAGAAGCTGCATCGCCGTGACGGCGACGGCGACAAGGCCGAAATCGTCGGGCGCAAGAAGCCGGGCGAGAACGATCGTGCTCACAAAGCCGAGCGCGCGCATGACCGCGCGCGCGGCGAGCATCCAGGCCGCGCCCCGCGCCGCGCGCGCCGACAAATCGCCGGTCCGAACGCCTCTCCCCGTTTCCTCGTTCACATCGCTCCCGATCACGCGGCCTGATTGACGGTCTACGCCATTTCCTTCGATTCACGGCCAAGAGCCGCACGCGCCGTAAGAACGGCACTATGCCCGCCATTCCTTGCCAGCCTATTGCGCCGGCGAGGCCCCTCGCTATGGTGCGCCGCTCCCCATGAGGAAAGGCATCAGGAATGGCGCACGCCTCCGCCGTCATGACGGTGATGATCAACGCCGCTCGCAAGGCGGCCAAGGGCCTGCGCCGCGATTTCGGCGAGGTCGAAGCGCTCGCCGTCTCGAAAAAAGGCGCGAGCGACTTTGTGAGCGCGGCCGACCTTAGCGCCGAGCAGACGATTTTCGAGGAACTGTCGCGGGGCCGCCCGAAATACGGCTTCGTCATGGAGGAGCGCGGCGAGATCGAGGGCGCCGACAATTCCAATCGCTGGGTTGTCGACCCGCTCGACGGCACGACGAATTTCCTGCACGGCCTGCCGCAATTCGCGATCTCGATCGCGCTCGAACGCGACCGCCTGCCCTATGCGGGCGTCGTCTATAATCCAGCGACGGACGAGCTTTATTGGGCGGAGAAGGGCGAGGGCGCCTTCATGAACGACCGGCGCCTGCGCGTCTCGGGCCGCAGCGATCTCGACACGGCGCTTTTCGCGACGGGGCTTCCGTTCAAGGGCCGAGAAGGGCGCGACGTCGCGCTCAACGAAACGGGCCGCGTCCTCGCCAATACGGCGGGCGTTCGGCGCTATGGCGCGGCCGCGCTCGATCTTGCCTATGTCGCCGCCGGCCGTTTCGACGCTTATTGGGAGCGCGGGCTCAATAACTGGGACGTCGCCGCCGGAATCGTGCTGGTGCGCGAGGCGGGCGGCGTCGTCAGCGAAATCGAGGGGGGCCCCCGCCCGGCGCTCGCCGGATCGATCCTCGCGGCGAACGCCGAGATTTATGAAAAGGCCAAGGCCCTGCTCGCCGGCGAAAGCGCACGGCGATAAATCCGCATCATCGGAATATCCGGCCCATCCTTCGTGACGCGGCCCTTAAGGGCCGCTCCTCAGGATGAGGCCCGTAGTGTTGCAACAAGGCAAAGCCTCATCCTGAGGAGCGGGCGAAGCCCGCGTCACGAAGGATGGCTGCGGGGCGCGCGCTGATCGAGATTTATCGCGCCCCGCACCCCCATGCGGAAAAGCGCGAAAGCTTGGCTTTCGCGCTTAGACGCGCCGAGGCTAGGCGGCGTCCTTGTTCTTCAGGACTTTGACATTGCCGCTCTCGCCATTGACCTGGATCTTGCGCGGCTTCATTGCTTCGGGCACTTCGCGCTTCAGGTCGATATTGAGAAGGCCGTTCGCCAGCGAGGCGCCCTCGACCTTGACATGTTCGGCGAGCTGGAAGCGCCGCTCGAAGCTGCGCCCGGCGATGCCTTGGTAAAGGAAAGTGCGGCCTTCATCGGCGTCCGCCCGCTTGCCGGTCACGGTGAGCGTGTTTTCATGCGAGACGATGTCGATTTCGTCTTCGCCGAACCCGGCGACGGCGAGGGTGATGCGGTAATCGTCTTCACCGAGACGTTCGATATTGTAAGGGGGATAGCCGCCCGTTTCAGCTTTGCCGAGATTGTCGAGGAGATCGAAAACCCGGTCGAAGCCGACGGCGTTGCGGTAAAGGGGGGTTAGATCATAGCTGCGCATCAGGGTCTCCTTCTTGGATAAAGCAAGGGTCAAAGCCGGATCCCAAAGGCCTCCGGCCAAAACTGAAATAGGGGGCGGACAAAGCGATTCAAGACCTCGGCGGTGGCCTTTGCGCCAGTTCGTGCTAATAAGCGCGGCGTTCCGCCCGATTCTTCCCGTTCGCCCGCGGGGGGCCGCCGGACATTCAACAAGAGATATCGCCGTCAACAGATATCGCCGACAAGGGAGCCGTCATGAAATCAGCCGCCGCATTTCTCGCCCTCGCCGCCCTCGCCGCCTGCGCGCCGAAGGAGAGCCAAACCGAGGCCCCGGCCGACAAGCCCGCCGCGGCGAGCGCGGCGAGCGTCCTTGCGGACGTCATCGCCGGCGCGCATCGCTCGGCGGAAGAAAAAGCCCGCGACCAATACCGCCATCCGGAAGAAACCCTTCTCTTCTTCGGCGCTGAGCCCGCGATGACCATCGTCGAAATCTGGCCGGGCGGCGGATGGTATACGAATATTCTCGCGCCCTTCGTCGCCAAAGGCGGCGGCGTTTACTACGCCGCGGGCCTCAACCCCGCCGCGAGCGAGAGAACGCGCGAGGCGGTCGAAAAATTCGAAGCGAAATACAAAACCGATCCAGCGCTTTACGGCGAGATGCGCTTCACGGCGCTCGGCGGCGAAGAGCCGATCGCGGCGCCCGCGAGCGCCGACCTCGTCCTCACCTTCCGCAATGTGCACAACTGGATGAACGCCGGCGCGGCGGAGGCCAATTTCAAGGCCTTCTATGACGCCCTGAAGCCTGGCGGCGTGCTCGGGATCGTCGAGCACCGCGCCAATGAAGACGCCTCCGCCGATTTCGAGGGCTCGTCGGGCTATGTGAAGGAATCGACGGTGAAGGCCCTCGCCGAAGCCGCCGGTTTTGAATTCGAAGCCGCCTCGGAGGTGAACGCCAATCCGGCGGACACGAAAGATCATCCCTTCGGCGTGTGGACCCTGCCGCCCGTCCGCCGCTCCTCAGCGGTCGCCGGCGAGGCCGATCCCGATTTCGACCGCGCGAAATATGACGCGATCGGCGAAAGCGACCGCATGACGCTGAAATTCAGGAAACCGCTCGCGGCCGAAGGCGCGCTTTTGCAATGAGCGAGGCGCGGGAGCTCGCGGCGGCGGCGGCGCGCGCTTTCACAAAACCGTTCGGCGGCGTCATCCGGCTTGAGCCGGAGGGCGCCCCGCCGCTCTTCGTCGACGGGCGCGAGGACCCGCCCGCCATCGTCGAGGCGAAGCCCGCCGAGACGAATGCGCTCTGCGTCTGGCGCGGCGCGGGCGCAACACTGATGCGCATCTTCGACGGGGAACGCCTTCTCGGCGGCGCTTATCTATC
>JBFXBB010000222.1:0-4969 GCA_050183685.1 Amphiplicatus sp. | reverse complement strand
CCCGAGGAGGCGGACAAGGGCGCGCGTCCTCGCAGAAAAGAGCGCGTCCGTGAAAGCGGCGCCGGCGGCGCGTTTTATCGCCTCGCCGCGGGTCGGATAGGGGGCGATATAATTTGTGAAGGCGGAGAGCCTCATGCGGTTTGCGATGGCGAAAGCGACGAGGTCGATCATGTCGCCCGCTCCCTTGCCGACAATGCTCGCGCCAAGAACGCGTCCGCGCGAGATGACGAGCTTTACAAAGCCGTCGGCGCGCGCATCCGTCCGGGCGCGGTCATTTTCCGAAAGGGACCAGCGCGCCTCGCGGGCCTTTTTGTCGATTTTGCGCGCCTCGGCGAGACTGAGCCCGATCGCCGCGATTTCGGGATCGGCATAGGTGACGCGCGGGCTGAGATCGTCGCGTCTTTTCGCCGGGATCTTGAAAAGAATATTGCGAATGAGGGTCGAGGCGTGATCGCCCGCGACATGGGTGAAGGCGCCGCCCGCCGCGTCGCCGGCGGCGTAGATGCGGGGGTTCGTGGTCCTGAGGCGCCGATCGAGCCGCAAGGCGCCGCGCTCCGTCGCGACGCCGGCCTTGTCGAGGCCGAGGCCGTCGAACTCGGTCCGCCGTCCGGCGGCGAGAAGAAGATGCGAGCCGGCGATGCGCCGCCCGCCGAGGTCGAGCGTTGTCTCATTATTCTCTCGACGGACGGATTTGACCCTCTCGCCTTCGAGAAGCGCGACGCCCTCGGCGAGGAGGGCGCGGCGGAGAAGGTCGACCGCTTCGGGGTCTTCGCGGCCGAGCAGCGTCTTTTCTTCGACAAGCGTCACCCGCGGCCCGAGACGGCGAAAGGCTTGCGCGAGCTCGGCGCCGATCGCCCCGCCGCCGATGATCAGAAGATGATCCGGCGGCGCGCGAAGGCCGAAGACGGTCTCATTGGTGAGATAGGGAATGTCGGCAAGGCCCTCGATCGGGGGGATGAGGGGCGACGAGCCCGTCGCGATGACGAAATGCTTGGCGCGGATAAACGCGTCGCCGGCTTTCGCCTCGCGCGGTCCGATAAAGGCGCCGCGCGCGCGGATGACCTTGACGCCGAGGCCTTCGAAACGCTCGGCGCTGTCATGCGGCGCGATCTCGGCGATGACCTTATGGACATGATCCATTACCGCGGCGAAATCGATCGCGGGCGCGCCGGCCTCGACGCCGAAAGCGGGCGCGGCTCTGATCGCGGCGGCGTGCGAGGCGGCGGCGATAAGCGCCTTTGACGGCACGCAACCGAAATTCAGGCAATCGCCGCCCATTGCGCCTTTCTCGATCAGGACGGTCTTGCGGCCGAGCTGCGCCGCGCCTGCGGCGACGGAAAGGCCGGCGGCGCCGGCGCCGATGACGCAAAGATCGGCGGTTATCGTCTCGGTCATGACGAAGCCCGTCCCCGAAGGCGCTTATAAAGGAGGGGCAGAAGCGCAAGAACGCTAAGCGCGACGATGGGCGTGACGATCTCCGGCTGCAAAAGAAGGCCTCTCAGATCGAGCTCCTCGCCATGCTTGAAGACCGCGCCGAGGCCATTGCCGGCGCTGACATAAGCAAAGGCGCCCGGGATAATGCCAAGGAGCGTGGCGAGGATGTAAGTCGCCGTCCTGATGCGCGTGAAAGCCGGAACGATATTGACGATGAAGAAAGGAAAAAGCGGGATCAGCCTGAGGAGGAGGAGATAGGAAAAGGCGTTGCTTTCGAAGCCCGCCTTCATTTTCTTCAAAAAGCCCGCCGCGCGGTTTTTGAAGAAGTCGCCGAAGGCCGTTCGCGCGGCGAGGAAGATGAGCGTCGCGCCGGCTGTCGCCGCGACGACCACGGCGGCCGTCCCGACGAAAATCCCGAAAAGAAAGCCGCCAAGGAGCGAGAGAATCGTCGCGCCTGGAATGGAAAGCGCGGTCGAGGCCATATAGACGAGCATGAAAAGCGACAGGGCGGCGACGTAATGCCCGTCGACGAAGGCGCCAAGCTCTGCATAATGCGCGCGAAGGGCCTCAAGGCTCACATAGCGATGCGCGCCGGTCGCAAAGACGACGCCGGCGAGGATCAGCAGCAGGAGCAGGGGAAGAAAGCGGGCCGCTGATTTGTTTCGTTGCATCGCTCGCCTCGCGGCTCATTCCGGCGGCGGCCTGAATGAGCGGGCCCCGGACCCTGTTCAATGCCTATAGTCGTAGGCGGCCTTGGCGTCGGCGTCACTTTTCCGCGACGGGTCCCCTCAAAATGGCCGCCCAAAGGCCGCGCCCCTCGGCGCTTGACGTCCCGCCGGCCCTCGGTTAGGAACGCGCCTCCCTTAGGGGCCCCGAGAGAGCCATGAAACGGACCTATCAACCGAGCCGCCTGAAACGCAAGCGCCGCCACGGCTTCCGCGCGCGCAAGGCGACAAAGGGCGGGCGCCGCGTGCTCGCCAATCGCCGCGCCAAAGGGCGTAAGAGGCTCTCGGCCTGAGCTCGGCCGGACCAGGGGCTCCACCCGTCGTTTTCTTAAAAAAACGAGCCGATTTCCTCGCCTTGCGCGATGGCGCTCGCGCCGGAACGCCCGGCTTTCTCCTGGTCAAGCGCCGCCGCGGCGACGAGACCTTGATCCGGGTCGGCTTTACCGTGACGAAGAAGCTCGGCAAGGCTGTCCGGCGGAATCGCATCCGCCGGCGCCTGCGCGAGGCGGCGCGGGCGGTCCTGCCCGGCAATGGCGAGCCCGGCTGCGACTATGTGCTCATCGCCCGGAGCCCGGCGGAAACGCGCAAATTCGCCGACTTGCTTGACGATCTAAAGCGCGCCCTTTTAAGCCTCGCGCAGAGGCCCACATAGCGCGAGGAGTCCGCCTGGGGCCGCGCGACGTCACAAAGAGAGTATCATGGACCGCAATTTCATCCTCGCGATCGCGCTTTCTCTTGCGGTCTTTCTGATCTGGGACTTCACCGTGATGGCGCCGCAGCGCGCCGCGCAACAGGCCGCGCGCGAGGCGGCGTCCGAAAGCGCGGCGGCCGAGGAGAAAACGGCGGCGCCCGATCTCGGCGGGCTCATCGGCGGCGGCGCGCCGCCCGTCAGCGTCGAGGCCGCCCTCGCCGAAGCGCCCGGCCGGGTCGCGATCGACACGCCGAGTCTTCAAGGCTCGATCAATCTCGCGGGCGCGCGGATCGACGATTTGAGTCTTAAGAATTATCGCGAGACGCTCGATCCCGCGAGTCCGATGATCCGGCTTCTGAGCCCGGCCAACACCGAGCATGGCCATTATGTCCAGCAAGGCTGGGGAACGGCGTCCGGCGGCGGCGAGAACGCGCTCTGGTCGGCGCCCGAAGGCGCGCGCCTCACTCCTGCGACGCCCGTCACCCTGACGCGCCGCGAGGGCGGGCTCGTCTTTGAAAAAACCTTCTCGGTCGACGAGCAATTCATGTTCACGGTGTCGCAGACGGTCAGGAATGAAGGCGCCGCGCCGGCGACGATAGAGCCCTACGGCCTCGTCATCCAGCGCGGCATACCCACCGGCGCCGGACGTTACGCAATCCTGCATGAAGGCCCGATCGGCGTCGTCGGCGACTCCCTGCTTGAGCGCAAATACAAAAAAATGGCGAAAGGCGCCGGCCTGCCGGGGCTTTCCGGCGATCGCGGCTGGGTCGGCGTCACCAACAAATATTGGCTCGCCGCCGCGATCCCGCCGCAAGGAGCGGCGTTCACCGTTCTGATTAGGAACGCGGGAACCGCCGCGGCGCCGGTGTTCCAGTCAAGCTACAAGCTTGAGCCGATCACCATCGCGCCGAACGATTCAGCCGCTCTTACTTCTTATGTGTTCGGCGGCGCGAAGGACGTCGACATTCTTCGCGGCTATGAGCGGCCCGTCGAAAAGGGCGGCCTTGGAATCTGGGATTTCGACCGCGCCGTCGACTGGGGGAATTTCTGGTTCCTGACCCGGCCGATCTTCTGGACGCTCGATTTCTTCGGGGATCATATCGGCAATTTCGGCGTCGCTATCTTGATCCTCACGCTCATCATCAAGGCGCTTTTGTTCCCGCTCGCGAACAAGGCCTATGAGTCGATGTCGAAGATGAAGAAGCTGCAGCCCGAGATCAAAAAGCTCCAGGAGCGCTACGCCGACGACAAGATGAAGCTGCAACAGGAGATGATGGCGCTCTACAAGAAGGAGAAGATGAACCCGCTCGCCGGGTGCGTGCCGATTCTCATCCAGATGCCGATTTTCTATGCGCTCTATAAGACATTGTTTGTCACGATCGAGCTCCGCCACGAGCCGTTCATTCTCTGGATCAAGGATCTTTCCGCGCCTGATCCGACGACCGTCTTCAACCTCTTTGGCCTTATTCCTTATGATCCGACGGCGATTCCCGTCATCGGCGCCTTTTTAGGCGTCGGCGTCCTGCCGCTTTTGATGGGCTGCGCCATGTGGCTTCAGACAAAGCTCAACCCGCCGCCGGCCGATCCGATGCAGGCGCAGATCTTCGGGATGATGCCGATCATTTTCACCTTTCTTTTTGCTTCCTTCGCCTCGGGGCTCGTCCTTTATTGGTTCTGGAACACCTCGCTTTCGATCGCGCAGCAATACATCATCATGAAGCGCAACGGCGTTGAGGTGAATCTCATGGAGAATTTGAAACTGCCCTGGGCGACGAAAAAAAAAATAACGGCGAGCGCCGGGACGAGTGACAAATAGTGGGCCCGGACGCGCCGGATGGCGATGCGCTGGAGCGCGGCCGCGTCCTCTTCGCCGGTCCCTGCGATTTCATGCTCGGCGTCGCGGCGACGGACGCGCTCCCTGAGGAAGGCCCCGCCGAAATCGCCTTCGCCGGACGATCGAATGTCGGCAAATCCTCGCTTCTGAACGCGCTGACGGGCCGCAAGACTCTGGCGCGCGCGTCGGTGACGCCGGGCCGCACGCTGGAGATCAATTATTTCGATCTCGGCGGCGTCCTCCGGCTCGTCGATCTTCCGGGCTATGGCTATGCGAGAGCGGCGA
>JBFXBB010000221.1:0-4978 GCA_050183685.1 Amphiplicatus sp. | reverse complement strand
CCGGCGAAAAACGCCGCGCGCATCTCCTCGGCGAGGGCGCCCGACAGGAAAACGCCTCTCCCCGAGACCGAGGCTTGGCGCACGCCCGCATCGGCGAGGAGTTCGCGCCATCCGCCGGACTCCGAATGGGTGACGTCGACCGCGCGCGCATTCAAAGAGAGGGTCCGCGCGCGCAGCCCCGCGATGGTCGTGAAGCTTTCCGGATCGCCGCCGTCGCCGATCCGCAAGAGAAGGTCTTTGCCGCGTTGGGCCGTCATTTCACATGCTCCTTATCCGTTGCTGATGGTCGCCGCGCGAAACCGCGCGACGCCCTGATAGGTCTCCGCCTCGCGCCGGCGGAAGATGTCGCTGAAGACGAAACGGCAATTGACGAGCGTTGCGCCCTCGACCGCGAAATCGGCCTCGTGCAGCGCGTCATAGAGAACGTCGATGACGCGCTTGACCTCGCGCCGGCCGGCATAGCGCGAGAAGATCTGAATGCGGAGGTCATGCTCGATCCCGCCGTCGAGGCCGGCGATCGCGGCCGCATGCGTCTCGCCGAGAAGCGCATAAGGAAAGACCGCGTCCGGCGGCGGATCGTCGAACAGCCGCGGCGGGTCGCCGAGCAGCGCCTTGAGGCCGGCGTCGGCGACAAGATGGGCGTAGACCGCCTTTTGCAGGGCCCACACGCTCATGACAGCGCCTCCTCGCAGGTCAGGACGAGGAAGCGCTCCTTGTCGCCGAGGCTCTCGATCGAGACGATCTCATAATCGACATTGTCAAAGCGCAGCCGCGCGCCGAGCCCGATCCCGTCGCGAAAGCGGATGGTCGCGGCGAGGCGGCGCAAATGGCCCGCCCGGTCGCCCGAAAAATCGCGCGCCGAGGCGAGCCGTTCGAGCCCCGCCCAGACCGTCTCGACGCTCGTCCAAAGAAGGCTCGCCCCGCCCGCCTCGTCGGGCGCGCGCGCGGGCGCGAGGATCTCGATCCGTTTACGGAGCTGTCCGATCATAGCCGCATCTGCCTGTAGGGGGCGATCAGCGCGTCGACCGCCTGCGGGGTCGAGAAGATGCGGTCCGCGGCCGCGCCTTCGCGATTCTCGAAAAAATGCGCCGCGAGCATTTTGACCGCGAGCTTCAATTCCTCCGGCGTGTCGGCCGGGCTCGCCCAGCCGGCGGTGAAGTCGACCCGGACGCCGCCGATGAGCCGCGCCGTATGCGGCCAGGTCCCGCGCGCGATGAGGCGCCCGAGCGTGCCGGTCTGGAGGTCGTAAAGCGCCGGATCGACGCTCGTCGCGATCCCGTCGCGGTCGATGACGGTGACGGTGTCGATCGAAAAGACCGGCGCGCGCGGCAGGGTCAAAATGCCTTGCGGCCATTTGTCGAGCGTCAGGCGCCAGACTTGCGCGCAGAGCGCAAGCCCCCCGCGCGCTTCGACCGCGCGCCGCGCCGAGCGCGCATAGGCCTCGATCGCATCGTCCTCGTCGTCATGGACGATGCGCAAATGCGCCTTCATGTCGGCGAGCGTGACGGGTTCTTCCGTCGGCGGCGTGATGAGTTGGAGGGACATGGGACTCTTTTCCTTTTGGTTGGCGCCCCCGCGCCCAAAGGGAGAGGACGCGGGGGCGCTCGCTCGCGCCTAGGACGCGGCGAATTTCATGAGCTTTGCCGCCTCGAAATCCTGGACGCCGCCGCCGACGCGCTTCGTCGTGTAGAAAAGCACGTAAGGCTTCGACGAAAAGGGATCGCGCAGCACCTTGACGCCGAGCCGGTCGACGATGAGATAGAAGCGCTTGAAATCGCCGAAGGCGATCGAGTGGCTGTCGGCGCCGATCGCCGGCATGTCCTCGGCTTCGGTCACGGGATAGCCGAGCAGACTCGCCGGCGCGCCGGCTTCGGGCGAGGGCCGCCAGATATAATTATTGTCGGCGTCCTTGAATTTGCGGATCGCGCCGACGACGGAGCGGTTCATGACGAAACGCCCATTGGCGCGATAGGCGCTTTTCGGCGCATAGACGAGATCGAGAAGCTTGTCGGTCGGGGCCGCGGCCGGAAAGCCGCCGGCGACGCCGGTCGCGATATAGCCGAGCTCGCCGAAACTTTGCGTTCCTTCCGGGACGATCGTGTAGTCGAGAAAGCCCTTGGGCTGGGTCAGGCCGTCGCCATTGACGAAGGCGGCGCCTTCCTGGGCGGCGAATTCGTCCTGCACCTCGCTCGCGAGCCACTGCTCGATGTCGACGATCGTATCGTCGAGCAATTGCTGGCTCGCGGCCGGCATCGCGTAAAGCTCCATCGTCGGGAAATCGAGCGCGGAAATCGCCGAGGCGGCGGTTTCGCTGCGCGCCGCGTCCTCGGCGACCCAGCCCGAGACGAGGCCGCCCTGGCTGACGGGCTTTCTGTAGACGGTCGATCCGATCTCGCGCAGGCTCGCGATCTGCCTGATCGGCGAGATGTCGCGAAGCGCGGCGTTGATGAGGCGCTCGGTCTCTTCGGGCGCGAGATAGCCGTGATCGGGCGAACCGCCGAGAATGACGGCCTTTTCTTCAAGCGCGCGGGGGCCGGCCGCGCCCGCCCGCATATAGCGCAGAAAGGCCGCCTTCTTCTCGTCGACGGCGAGCGCGGCCGCGCCCTGCTGCGGGCGCTGCGCGGCGAGCGCGGCGCGGTCGATCGCCGCCTTCTGCTCGCCGAGCGCCTGATTGATGCGCTCGATTTTCTCGGCAAGGACGACATCGTCGCCCTCCTTGCCTTCGAGCGCGGCGAGGCGGGCGTCGTTCGCCTCCTTGAAACTCTCGAAAGCCGAGAGGAACTCGCGCATCGCCGCCTTGATGTCGGCGGGATCGCCCGCTTTGACGCGGTAGGTCTTGGTCTCGATGGTCATTACGCTACTCCTTGGCTCCTATGCGTTGAGGATGTCGGCGGCGCCCCGGAGCGTTTCCTCAAAGAGGCGGGCGTCGGCGAAGGGCGGGCTCACGCCCGCCGGGGCGGCGAAAGGCGGGGTTTTCCCCGCCGGGACCGGGGGGCCGAGACGGGCGATGCGCGCCTCCTCGGCCATCGGAAAGGTGACGATGGAGACTTCCCAGAGATCGGCTTCGAGAATGACGCGGCCCGCGCCCTCCTTCCGGGAACGGATCGTCTGGAAGCCGATCGAAAGCCCGTCGATCGCGCCATGCGCGATGAGGGCGTGGATGTCGCGCGCGGCGGCGGAGGCGAGAATGAGCTCGCCTTCGACGTAAAGCCCGCGCGCGTCCTCCTTCATCCGCGTCCAGCGCCCGATCGGGGCCTCGACGGCGTGCTGGTAGAGCATCCTGATGTCGGCGCGGCGCGCGAGCGCCTTTTTGAAGGCGCCGGGCGCGACGATGTCGCCATTGAGGTCCGGAACGTTGAAGACGGAGGCGTAGCCGGCGATATGGGCAAGGTCGCTCATGGGCGGCTCCCCTCGATACGGCCCATCCTTCGCGACGCGCCTGCGGCGCTCCTCAGGATGAGGCTTTGCCTTGTTGCAACAAACTCTGGCCTCATCCTGAGGAGCGGGCCGAAGGCCCGCGTCACGAAGGATGGGCCGCAAAACGCGCGCGCGCATCACCGCTCCTCCCCATTGCGACGGTCGATCTTCGTCTCGATACGGAGGAGGCTCGCCTTGACCGCGCCCATCTGCTCTTCGAGACGCGTCGTGCGCTCCAGGATCTCGGCGGAGGCGTCGGCGCGGCGCTCCAATTGATTGAGCCTTTCTGCGGCCGCGCCCGCCCAAAGCAGCGCCAGCGCCGTCTGCACGACAAGCGCGCCCGAGACGACGATGGTGAAGCGGAGATCGGCGCGGTTCGATAATGCCGTCGTCATTGCGATTCTCCCGTCAAGGCGCGCGGCGGCAGGCCGAGCGCGGCGCGTTTTTCGTCCTCGTCGAGAAAATCGGCGCGGGCGATGCGCGCCCAAAGCGCGTCGCGTTCCGAGGCGAGCGCCTCGACGCCGCCGAGATCGATTTCGATCCGCGCGGAAAAGGCGCCGCCGAGCCAATTTGTCAGCGCCGCCGCCGTTTTCTTGGCGAGCGGAATGACCGTCTGCTTGTAGAAAGCGAGATTGGCCTCGCGGTAATTCGAATAGGTGTTGTCGCCCGGAATGCCGAGCAGCATGGGCGGCGCGCCGAAGGCGAGCGCAATTTCCCGCGCCGCGGCGTTTTTCGCCTCGATGAAATCCATGTCGGCGGGCGACATCGACATCGCCCGCCAGTCGAGCCCGCCGTCGAGGACGAGCGGACGGCCGGCGTTCGCGGGGCCTGAATAGACCTCGGCGAGCTCCGCCTTCAGCCGCTCGAACTGATCCGTCGTCAGACTTTCGCCGCCTTCGGGCCCCGAATAGACGAGCGCGCCCGAGGGCCGCGCGGCGTTGTCGAGAAGCGACTTGTTCCAGGCGAGCGCCGAATTGTGGAGGTCGACCGCGGTCGCGGCCGCTTCGAGGGGCGAGAGCCCGTAATGGTCGTTCGTCGGATGGAAGAGCTTTAAATGCAGGATCGGCGAGGGCCCGTCTCCCGTCGCGCGGAAGAGGGCGGTCCGCCCGCCGACGACGTATTCATAGGCCTCCGGCCAGCCGCGGGGCCCGAGCCGGGCCTTCATCCGGTCGGGGCGAAGCGCGTAAAGCTCGCGCGGCGCGCCGTCGAGAAAGGCCGCTTCGAGATAGGCGTTCCCCGCCGTTTGCAGGAAGCCGTAAAACGCCTCGAAAAGCTCCGCCCCCGATTGCTCGGGGTTCGGATGCTTCAAAAGCGCGAGCAGCGGATGTTCGGCCGCGATTTTTCCCGAGTCGACGACGGCGAGCGGGATCGCGGCCGCCGCTTCCGCGACCAGCCGGACGCAGCGATAGGCGACGACATTGCGCTCGAAGCCGGCCCTTGCGAGCGAGGCGTAGTCGCGCGGCGTCCAGCTGGCGGCGGCCGGCGCGGCGAGCGCGACGAGGCTCCGCGCCTTGCTCGCCTTCTTCTCGGGTTGCTTGAAGGGGTTCAGGCGCATGGGCGG
>JBFXBB010000220.1:0-4983 GCA_050183685.1 Amphiplicatus sp. | reverse complement strand
ATTTTTCGGCGGCGCGGTGAGCGCGAAATATCTCGTCGCAACCGGCGCCGATGACGACAATTTCGATTGGACCGACGGCTGGATCGGCAATCTGCAATTCGGCCTCGTCGTGCAAGCGAGCGGCCGCGGCGACAACGGCATTGAAGGCGACAATCGCGAAAACACGTTCGACAATTTGCCCCGTTCCAATCCGAGCCTGTCGAACCTCACCCTTATCGGCCGCGGCGCATCCTCGGGCGAGGGCATCCAGGTCCGTCACGGTACGGACGGCAAGATCATCAATGCGATCGTCGCCAATTGGAGCGAAGGGCTTGAATGGAACGCCGACGGCGTCACCCCGCCGCAGCCTATTGTCGACGCGACAGCGATCAACGGCAATGTGAAAAATTTCGCGGGCTCGGGCCAAACGGTCTTCAACGCCGGGGCCAACAACAAGACGAACACCTCGGACACGCTGGTCGGGATCATTCCGGGGCCGAACGAAAAGTCGCCTGTCATCACGGCGCTTGACGCGTCGGCGACGCTGGGCTCCTTCTTCTTGCCCGCGACATATGTCGGCGCCTTCGGGCCGACGGAAACGGCCACGAACAACTGGACGAGCGGCTGGACGATCGGCGTTCCGGGCGCGAGCGTCGCTTGCCCCGCCGGGACGACGGATACGGGCGCGGCGGTTCCCGCCGGCCGTCCGGAAAGCCATATCTGCAAATTGCCCGCGACGATCACGGGCACGCTCAATCTCGTCGCCGGCAATCTTTATCAGATCAGCGGGGCGACCTTTGTCGGCCAGGACCGGGGCGCCGATCCGGCGAATCCGACGGTCGGCGCGACGGCGGGCACGCTGAATATCGAAGCAGGCGTGACGCTGTTCAGCGACGGCAAGGACAACAGCTTCGACATTCTGATCGTCTCCCGCGGCTCGCAGATTTTCGTCAACGGGTCCTCGGCGGCGCCGGTCGTCATGACCAGCATCGAGGCGCTGAACGGTTCGCCGACGTCGGGCGATTGGGGCGGGCTCTATATCAATGGCCGCGCGCCGATCAATCACTGCACGGTGAATGCGAGCGCGGTCGGCGGCGCGGTCGATTGCAACAAGACCGGCGAGGCGGGCTCGGGCATTTTCGGCGGCGCGACGGCGACGGATAGTTCCGGCCGCCTCAATTATCTACGCATCGAATATGCCGGCCATCAGTTCACCTCGACCAATGAAGCGAACTCGCTCACGTTGCAGGGCGTCGGCAGCGGCACCGAAGTCGACTATGTCAACACTCTCTTTGGCAAGGATGACGGAATCGAGCTCTTCGGCGGCACGGTCAATGTCAAGCATTTGGTGCTTGTCGGCGCCGAGGACGACTCCTTCGACGTCACCGACGGCTGGGTCGGCAAGGCGCAATTCGTCATCGTCAAGCAGGACGCGACCTTCGTCGACAATGACAACGGGATCGAGTTCGACAACCGCGAAAACACGTTCGATAATCTGCCGCGCACCAATGGCGTGATGTCGAATTTCACGCTGATCGGCGACGGTTCGAATGCGGATGGCGAGGCGATCCAGATTCGCAATGGCGCGCAGGGACGGCTTATCAATACGATTGCGACCAATTTCGTCGAAGGACTCGAATTCACGCGCAACGGCACGCTGACGCCGGATCCGACGGTCGACTCGCTCATTCTCAATGCGAACGAGCTGCCTCTGCCTGCGAACGACCAGTTCTCCGGCCTCGGCGGCACGATCTTCGCGGCGGGATCGTTCAACTTGAAGCATGACACGTCGACCCTGACGAACTTCGCCGGCACGACGACGCCGCTCGTTCCGGGCGCGAATGAAGTGACGACGGTGACCGATCCGACGGCCATCGATGCGACCTTTTTCAGCCCCGTAACCTATGTGGGCGCGGTCAAGGACGCTTCGGACAATTGGTTCATCGGCTGGACCAAAGGCCTCTAAGTCAACGCCATATCCGGCGGTCGCCAAGGCGGCCGCCGGACGCTTTGTCTGATTTCGGTTGAATTGCGACGCCCTGATAGGGGCATGATTTAGAGGTGGGGATATGAAGAAGATCAAAACAGCGGCGTCGGCGCTTCTCGCGACGACAATGCTGAGCGGGCTGGCGGGGGCTTTCGCCCAGGATGACGAGATCGTCGTCCGCGGCGCGCGAATTCCCGACGAGAAACGCGCGACATCGGAGATTTCGAGCGTTCTCGACGAGGCTTCCTTTCAGCGCACCGGCGATTCCGACATCGCCGAAGCCTTGCGGCGGGTGACGGGTCTGTCGCTCAGCCAAGGCCGTTTCGTGATCGTCCGTGGTCTGAATGAACGCTATTCCAGCGTGACGCTCAACGGCTCGCCCTTGCCGAGCCCGGAGCCGCTGCGCCGGGTTGTGCCGCTCGACATCATTCCGACATCGGCGCTCTCCGGTTCGCTGGTGCAGAAAACCTTTTCGCCGCAATATTCGGCGGAATTCGGCGGCGGTCTCGTCGAATTGCGGACCAAGGCCTTGCCGGATGAATTTTTCCTGGAGATTGGCGGCTCGATCGGCCTCGACAGCGAAACGACGTTCCGCGACGGTCTGCTCTATGACGGCGGCGATCTCGACTGGCTCGGCTTCGACGACGGCTCGCGTTCGCTTCCGGCCGAACTCGCCGCCATTTTCGAAAGCGGCGCCATCACGTCCGCCAATCAGGACGCCATTGACGGCAGCATTGACGCGTCGCGCACCACGGTCATCTCCGAAAACACGATCCCGCCGAATTACGGCGTCAATTTTGCGATCGGGGACAGGTTTGAAGTCAGCGACGACATCTTGCTCGGCGGGGTGATCGCGCTCAGTCTTTCGAATGACTGGCAGACCCGCGAGGGCATTCGCCAACAGGGCTACGCGATCGGCAATAGCGCCGGGGCGATTGTCGAAAGGCCCGGCCTCGAAGGCCAGGACGTTAATTTCCGCTCGACGGAGAACACGGTCGATCTCAACGGCGTTGGGACATTCGGCGTCGAGATCGGAGAGAATCATAAACTCACGTCGACCAGCCTCATTTTCCGGTCGACGGAAAAGCAGGCGCGCATGTCGGAAGGTCTCGACGGCGCGGATCCCGACGGCTTCATCGCGCTGAAGTCCAACACGCGCTTTCTGGAGCGGCAGGTCTGGCAAACCCAATTGCGGGGCGACCATGTGTTCCCCGCCTTGGGCGATCTCACCGCGACTTGGCGCGCCGCTTATGGCAAAGCCTTCCGGGACGCGCCGTTCCAGCGTGAATACACTTACATTCGTTCTCAGGTCGATCCGCTCGATGTGATCTCCTTCCTGAATGACGGGTCCTATCAGTCGCGCTATGCGACGATCCATTCGACATTCGGCGATTCCGCGCCCTATCTCTATGACGTGACGGGGCAGACGGGCTCGACGCCCAACACGCTCTCCTTCTCGCGCATCGACGACGAGAATATCGACGCGGGCGTCGACTTCACGATGCCGGTCACCGTGGCGGAACAAGATGTCGAAGTGAAATTCGGCTATGCCTATACCGACAAGTCGCGCAAGACCATGACGCGCAATTTCGAATATGAGAGCAATTTGTCGATCCCAGCGGCGATCCTCGGCAGCCGCATGGATCAGCTTCTTTCGGAATCGGTCGTCAGGACGCCTTTGCTGGACTTATCGCTTTTGGCGAGCGGCATCGATCTCGACAATTCGTCGAGCACGCTCAATGTGCATGCGGCTTATGTCGGCCTCGACGCTGAAGTCGGACCTTATTTCCGCATCGCCGCGGGCGGGCGTTTCGAAGATTCCGAACTCAATACTACCGCCTATTCGACGCCCGATCCGACGGGCACGCTTAATGACGTGACGGTGCCGGAAAGCAAACGCTTCTTCCCGGCGGCGACCGTCACCTGGAACCCGATCGGCGATTTGCAGATCCGCGCCGGCTTCTCGCAGTCGATCACGCGGCCGCAATTCCGCGAATTGACGCCGGCCTTTTTCACCGACGATGAGACGGATCTTCTGATACGCGGCAATCCGTTCCTCCAAAGCTCGGAGATCAACAATTACGACATACGCGCCGAACATTATTTCGGCCGCGGTCAGTTCGTCACCCTCGGGGCGTTCTATAAAGAGATCGAAAAGCCGATCGAGGAAAGCTTCGCGGAAGATATCGGCGGCATTCTCGTCAATTCATTCATCAACGCGCCGTCGGCGAAACTTTATGGTTTCGAATTTGAGTTCGAGAAAAACTTCCTGATGGAGGATCTTGTCAGCTGGTCCGCTCTGGCGGCGAAGACTCTTGTCGTCAAGGCGAATTACACCTACAGCAAGTCCGATGTGAGCGCTAATGGCACGGTTATCACGCCGCTCTTCACTCTATCGGGCGTCATTATGCGCAATGAGCTTGATGCGAGCACGCTCTTCACGGACGGCCGGTCGCTGCAAGGCCAATCGACCCATTTGGCGAATGTGCAGATCGGTCTTGAAGACGAGGAGAATAGATCGCGGGCGACGCTTCTCTTCAATTTCGCTTCCTCGCGCATCCGCAATGTCGAGATCATCTATTCCGGCGGCGTCGCGCCGAGCATTATCGAGCGTCCGCCGATCGGCTTGGATTTCGTCTACAGCAAGGGCTTCGAGAAATGGGGCGGCGATTGGGAAATCGGGCTCAAGATCAAGAACATCCTCGGCGAGGACTATGAGGCGACCCAGAGCTTCCGCGACGGGACCGTACTTAATTACGACTCCTATGGTCTAGGCCGCGAATATTCCATGAGCCTCAAGCGGAGTTTTTAGCCGTCAGTCCTAAGTTCGAAGGTTAAATTTGGGACAAAAATTGCAACGCGGCCCTCCGCATCAGGCGGAAGGCTGCGTTCGCGTTTGACGGGGCGGCGGCGGGCCGTTTAACCAAGGCGCTGTCGGGCGCATATAGGCATGGGCTTCGTGGCGTTGGCGGGTCATAATGAGGCGGGAAAGCTGGCCGCGCTGTCGCAAAAGACCG
>JBFXBB010000219.1:0-4995 GCA_050183685.1 Amphiplicatus sp. | reverse complement strand
GCCGACTGCTCTTTATGCGACCTATAGCCGGCGGTCGTTCAACTCGATCCTCATTCTCGACGATTTGGCGCGCCAAGGCGCTGAATTTTGCAAGCATGACGCCGCCATAACGCGGCGAAGGGCCGAAAGCCAACTCGCCTTGCTGGCCAAATTGCACGGCAAGTTTTATCAGAAGGTCGATCCCAATTTGCGGACCTGGGAAGAAAAGTTCGAACTCTCAAACAAGTGGTTCAATCTAGAAGCCTGCTGCAATAACGGCTTCCTCGCCGCTGAGGAGGTCGTGCCGCCGCGGCTTTTCAAGCGCCATGCGGAAATCTGGCCCGCCACCGTGAAGTCGGTCGACTTGCATCGCACGCAGCCGCGCACCCTGACGCATAACGACCCGCATTTGAGAAACTGGTACATCACGCGCGACGGAGAAATGGGCCTCGCCGACTGGCAGTGCATTTGCCGCTCGGACTGGGGCCGCGACGTCGCTTTCACGATATCGACCTCTCTCTCGGTCGAGAACCGGCGGGCGTGGGAAAAAGAGCTGCTCGGGTTCTATCTCGACAAGCTTCGGGCCGAAGGCTGTCCTGCGTTCGATTTTGATGAAGTCTTCGCCAATTACCGCCGGCATTTGTTCAGCGCATTGGCCTATTGGACGGTCACGCTGACGCCGTCGAGCGGCAAATCGGACGAGCCGCCGCCGGAATTCCAGCCACGGGACGCAACGCTGGAGTTCATCAAACGCATGACGACGGCGATCGACGATCTCGATTCGCTGGGCAGCTTTGGATAAGCGGCGGGCGCGGTCGATTTTCGCCGTCAGGACGCGCGCGCGATCACGGCGCCGGCGCCTTTGGCGAGCAGGGAAAGGCCGACGGCGCGGCCGAGCGCGCGCGGCCGGTCCGCGGGGCCCGAGGCTTCCGCCTCGATGAATTCTGCGCCGTCCTCGGAAAGGACGGCGGCGCGCAGCGTCAAGGCGCCGGCGGAAAGGCGCGCATGGCCGGCGATCGGCGAATTGCAATGGCCGTCGAGAATCCAGAGGACCTCGCGCTCGGCCTCGGCGCAGGCGCGCGTTTCCGCATCGTCGATCGCGGCGAGACGCGCGCGCGCCCGCCAATTGGGGGCCGCGCATTCTATGGCGACGACGCCCTGGCCGACGCTCGGAAGAATCTCCGCAAGGGGAAAGTCATAGGCGATGCGTGCGCCAAGGCCGATGCGTTCGAGGCCGGCGCGCGCGAGAACGAGCGCGTCGGCGGGCGGCGTCTGCGAGCCGTCGGCGCGCTTTTGCGGCGTGCGGTTGTCGAGCTTCCTGAGGCGCGTGTCGGCGGCGCCGCGATAATGGATGATGTCGGCCTCCGGATAGAGCCGTTTCAGGAACGCCTTGCGCCGCACCGAATTGGTGCCGATACGCAAGCCCCGCGCGCGCGAGTCCTGAAACGCCTTGAGGGAAATGTCCGGGCGCAGGACGAGCGAGTCGCCGGGCGCCTCGCGCGCGAGCATCGCCGCGATGACGAGGCCCGGAGATTCTTCGTCGCCCGGCATGTCTTTTAAGGAATGCATCGCGGCGTCGAGCCGGCCCTCGCGCATCGCCGCGCGGATTTCCTCGACAAAGGCGCCGCCCTTTCCGCCATGCCGGTCGAGTTTCGAGACTTGGTCGCGGTCGCCGCGCGGGGTCATGGGGGCCGCCTCGAAGGCCTCGTCCGGGAACGCGGCCTTGAGCCGCCGCAGCGCCTCGTCCGTTTGGGCGAGCGCCATCGCCGTCGCGCGCGTGCCGATCCGCATCAAGGGGGCCTCCTTCATCCCGAGGCATATGGCGGCGTCCCGACTTGGCGCGCAAGGCCGGTTTTGCTGCGGCGCCGTTCTTGAAAGGGAACCGTTCGAAAATGCGGGGGGCGACCCGCATTGCAAGCGCAATTTCTGAAAAAGGCTGATCCGTCATGAAAAATCTCCTTGCGGCCGTCGCGGCGATCGCGGCGCTTGGGCTGTCGCTGCCGGCGGCCGCCGCGATCTTCACCTTGTCGAGCGCCTTGCCGGCGCCGGCGGGCGCCCTCCCGGCCGCGAGCGCGACGACGGGGGTCGTGTTCCAGAATGCGACAACGAGCGTCGCCGGCCTTCGTCGTTCGCCCTGGCAAGGCACGATCCATGACGGCGCCTATTTCACCTCCATTTCGGGCGGCGCCTCGGCGGTCTATGATCTGGCGGGCTTGCATACGGATCTCTCGATCCTGTGGGGGTCGGTCGACACTTATAACGACATCGATTTTTACGCCGGCGCGGCGCTTGTCGACACGCTGAACGGCTCGGCGCTGATCGCCGCCGGCGCGCCGCAGGGGCTTTCCTTCATCGTCGCCCTGATCACCGCGAACGCCGCCTTCGACCGCATCGTCATCCGTTCCGGGACGAACGCCTTTGAATTCGCCAATCTGGCGACGACGCCGATCCCCGGCGCGGCGTTCCTTATTTTAAGCGGTCTTGCCGGTCTCGGCTTTGCGTCGGGGCGCAAGCGCGCCAGCGCTTAACCCCCGCCGACGCGTCGCCGCCTACAAAGACAGCCGATAGCCGCCGCTTTCGGTGATAAGAAGCGAGGCGTTCGAAGGATCCGGCTCGATCTTCTGCCTGAGACGATAGACATGCGTTTCGAGCGTGTGGGTCGTCACGCCCGAATTGTAGCCCCAAACCTCGTCGAGCAGAATGTCGCGCGTCACCGCCCGTCCGCCGGCGCGGTAGAGGAATTTGAGGATCGAGGTTTCCTTTTCGGTGAGACGGATTTTCCTGTCCGCCTCGGTGACGAGCATCTTCACCGCCGGGCGGAACTCATAGGGGCCGATCTTGAAGACGGCGTCCTCGCTCTGCTCGTGGCTGCGCAAATGCGCCCGCACGCGCGCGAGCAGGACGGCGAATTTAAAGGGCTTTGTCACATAGTCATTCGCGCCGGAATTAAGGCCGAGAATATGATCGGCGTCGCTATCGGCCCCGGTGAGGATGATGATCGGCGATTTAAAGCCGTTCTTGCGCATCAGCGCGCAGGCCTCGCGCCCGTCCATGTCGGGCAAGCCGACATCGAGCAGGAGGAGGTCGATATGGGCCTCCTCCTTGACCTTGTCGACCGCCGCATGGGCGGTTGCGAGCGCCTCGACGGCGAACTCGTCATGCAGGCCGAATTGGTCGAGCAGCGTCTCGGCGAGGAGTTCGTCGTCGTCGACCAGAAGAATACGCTTGGCGCGCGCCATGAAGGCCCTCATCGCTCTCTTCGAGGGCTCATATGTAGCCGAGGCCCCCAGGGGACAACACTGGTCTCGCTTTATTGTTACGATGCGTCCGAGTCATGGGCGCGGGGATCAGCGAGGACCGAAAATCGCCGCGCCGATCCGGACATGGCTCGCGCCGAGCTGCGCGGCGATCTCGAAATCGCCGCTCATTCCCATAGAGAGGCGGTCGAGCCCGTTGCGGCGGGCGATCTTGGCGAGCAAGGCGAAATGCGGGGCCGGCGCCTCCGCCTCCGGCGGGAGGCACATCAGACCCTCGATGGCGAGGCCGTGGACCTCTCGGCAGGCGGCGATAAAGCCGTCCGCGTCGGCCGGGGCGACGCCCGCCTTTTGCGGCTCCTCGCCGGTGTTGACCTGCACATAAAGGCGGGGCTTGCGGTTTTGCGCCCGCATCTCGGCGGCGAGCGCGCGGGCGAGTTTTTCCCGGTCGAGCGTCTCGATGACGTCGAAGAGGGCGACCGCCTCCTTCGCCTTGTTCGTCTGCAAGGGGCCGACGAGATGAATCTCGATATCCGCAAACCGCGCTTTGAGGGGCGGCCATTTGGCGAGCGCCTCCTGCACGCGGTTCTCGCCGAAGACGCGATGGCCAGCCTCAAGGAGGGGAAGGATGCGTTCCGGTCCGTGCTTTTTCGAAACCGCGACGATCGTGATCCGATCGCCGGCCCGCCCCGCCTCGGCCGTCGCCGCATTGAGTCGCGCGCGGATATTGGCGAGATTGCGGACGGGATCGATGTCGGACATGGCTCGGATGGCGGAAGGATTGCGACGGAGGGCGTCAAGACTAGCAAGCGCCGCGCGCCGCCTCAAATCAGCCGCGGGCGCCGCGGCGCCGTTTCATCTCGCCTTCGCGACGGACCGGCGGCGCGGGCCCGACGCCATGCTCGTCGCGCGCGCCCTGCCGGCGGGGGCGGCGCTTATTTTCCGCGACTATGACGATCCGAACCGCGCCGCGCGCGCGCGCGCCTTGAAGACGATATGCGCCGCGCGGGGGGTCTTGTTTCTCGTCGGCGGCGATGCGGCGCTCGCCGGCGAGATCGGCGCGGGGCTTCATCTGCGTTCGGATCAATTGCGCGCGCCGCCCGCCCGCCCGGCGCTGCTGACCGCGTCCTGCCATTCGGCGGAAGACCTTGCGCGCGCGGCCGCGCTGGGCGCCGACGCGGCGATCCTCGGCGCGGCTTTTCCGACCGCCTCGCATCCGGGCGCCGAGGCGCTCGGGGCGCCTGGCTTTAAGGCGCTCGCCGCAAAAGCGGGGCTTCCCGTGCTCGCCATTGGCGGGGTCGATGAGATGAACGCCTGGCGGCTTGCGGGGCCCAATGTCGCCGGTTTTGTCGCGATCGGCGCCTTTGAAAAGCGAAGGGGCGGACCCTTAAGGTCCGCCCCGGCTCGTCATCCCCTCTAAGCTAGGCGCCTAGAATTTGATCGAGCTCTCGATGACGACGGTGGCTGCTTCTTCCTGGCCGCCTGCCGCCGCCGGTTTTGTCGACTCGACGAACTGCGCCGCCGCGCCGACGGTGATGCCGCGCCCGACGAAATAAGTGACGCCCGCCTGCGCGGTCTGCGTATCGCGGAAAAGAATGGGATCGACCGGATTGACGCCGACGGGGGTCGCTTCGGCCTGGCCATAGCCGAGCATGAAGCTCCAATCGCCTTTGTTCTCGCCGGTGCGGAAGGTGACGCCCGCGTCGAAGGCGAGATAGCCGTCCTCTTCGAGATTGGCGAGGCCGGCGTTGGTCGACTTCAC
>JBFXBB010000218.1:0-5007 GCA_050183685.1 Amphiplicatus sp. | reverse complement strand
TCTGCATAGCAAGGGAGCGCGACCGCCTTTTTCGCTTTCTCGAACAGTTTCCGAAGCCCGGACGATTTCGCAAGATCGCCGGCCTCGACGAGAACGAGCGCGTTCGATTTCAAATGGCCGGCCTCAAGCCCGTCCACGAGAACGCCGGCGGCGGCCGCGCCCGCCTCGCCATTCGTCCGGAAGCGGACGACCCGCGCGCCGCCGGCGAAGGACAGCGCCGCCGCCTCGTCGGCGAGGCGCGAGGGATTCGATTTCACATCGGGATCGGCGAGCTCGATATAATTGAAGGGATCCTTGAAATCGGCGACGACGCCCCTGGCGAGGAGATCGGCGCGCTCGCGCGCGAGCCCCCCGTCCGGCCCGTAGATCAAAACCGCGCCGAGGCCGGCGCCCGCCTTCATGAAGGCGGCGATCTCCTTGCCTTTCAACGCCGTCATTTCGCGGCCGTCGTCTCGTTCGAGGCGAATTTCAGGAGGATGTCGCGCTCGATTTCCTCGACCAGCGCGCGCGCCGCCTTTTCGCGCGCCGCCCGCTCCGCATAGAGGGTCGAATATTGCGTCGAGACAACGTTAAAAGAGGCGAGCGCCCCGGCGGAGCCTTTGGTCTCGGCGCCGGTCGAGCGCTCGCGCAGCACATATTGCGCGCCGAGGCTATAGTTGTATCGCGTCACCGAGTCGTCGATCTGAACCGCGAGGGGAACAGCCGCTTCCGATACGGTCACGAAAAGATCATAGCGCACGGACTCGCTGTCGAGCGCGGTCCGGCGTTCGATAGCGCGCGTCAGAATCGGCGTCGCGGTTTCGCTCGCGGTGACGCCGGCGAGCCTCACGTCGCGAAGCGTCGCCTCGCCGCCCGCCCCGCCCGTCGCATAGACGGGCGTGAAGCCGCAGCCGGAAAGAAGCGGCGCGCAAAAAAGAACGGCGATGATCAAGAGGCTGCGCATTCAATTCGCCACGATATTGACGATCCGGCCCGGCACGACGACGACCTTGCGGATCGAAAGGCCCTCTATATGGCGCTTCACCGCCTCATCGGACAAGGCGGCTTTCTCCACCGCCGCCTTGTCGGCCTCGGCGGGGACCTCGATCTCGGCCCGGCGCTTGCCGTTGACCTGCACGGCGAGGGCGAGCGTCGCCTTTTTGAGAAGCGCCGGGTCCGCCTTCGGCCAAGGGGCGTCGCAGACAAAGCCCTCGCCGCCGAGCGCCTCCCAGCATTCCTCGGCGAGATGCGGGATGAAAGGCGCGACGAGCTGCGCGAGCGCGGCGAGCGCTTCGGCGCGCGCCCAGTCCTCGCTAGGCGCGCCCCCCCGGAGCGCGTTCAGAAATTCGTATATCCGCGCGATGGCCTTGTTGAAGCGGAAATGCTCGATGTCGTCGGTGACGCCGGCGATCGCGGCGTGGGTCGCGCGGCGAAGCGCGAGGTCGGCGTCCGCCGGCGGCTTCGAAAGATCGTAACGCCTGAGCGCGCCCGCCCTCGCTTCGACCGTGTCCCAGATTCGGCCGACAAGCTTCCAGGCGCCGGCGGCGCCCGCGTCCGTCCATTCGACATCGCGCTCCGGCGGCGAATCCGAAAGGATGAACCAGCGCGCCGCATCCGCGCCGTATTTCTCGACAATCGTTTCCGGCGAAACGACGTTCTTCTTCGACTTCGACATCTTCTCGATCGAACCGATCGAGACGGGGCCGCCGGTTTCGGCATGGCGCGCCTTGCCCCCCTCGACGATCACGTCGTCCGGAAAAAGCCAGTTACCCTTTTCATCCTTATACGTTGCATGGGTCACCATGCCTTGCGTGAAGAGATTGGCGAAAGGCTCCTCGACGGAGAGCCAACCCGTCTCCTTCATCGCGCGCGCAAACCAGCGCGCATAGAGAAGATGCAGGATCGCATGTTCGATCCCGCCGATATATTGATCGACGGGGAGCCAGTAATCGGCGTCCTTTTTGTCGACCGGCCCGTCCTCGCGCGCCGCCGCAAAGCGCGCAAAATACCAGCTCGAATCGACGAAAGTGTCGAAAGTGTCGGTCTCGCGCCGCGCCGCGCCGCCGCAGGCCGGGCAGGCGACGTCAAGAAAAGCGGGAAGCCGCGTCAGCGGATTGCCCGGAATTGAAAATTCCGACGCGTCGACATCCGGGAGCCTCACCGGCAGGTCTCTTTCCGGAACCGGGACGACGCCGCATTTTTCGCAATGGATCGCCGGGATCGGGCAGCCCCAATAGCGCTGGCGCGAGACGCCCCAGTCGCGCAGGCGGTAATTGGTCGCGCCCTCGCCTTCGCCCATCGCCTCGATCTTCGCAATCGCCTTTTCAATCGCCTCGTCGACGGGAAGGCCGTTCAGGAAATCCGAATTGAAGAGCGTTCCAGGGCCGGCATAGGCCTCCTCGCCAATCGCGAAGGAGGCGGCGTCCGCGCCGGGCGGCAGCACCACCGGAACGACCTCAAGCCCGTATTTGCGCACGAAATCGAGATCACGCTGGTCATGCGCCGGGCAGCCGAAAATGGCGCCCGTTCCGTAGCCCATAAGGATGAAATTCGCGACATAGACGGGCAGCGTCTTGCCGTCGGTGAAGGGATGGCGCGCGCGCAAGGGCAAGGCCATGCCCCTTTTCTCGGCCTTCTCGATCGCTTCTTCGGACGTGCCCGTCTGCTGGCATTCGTGGATGAAGAGGGAAAGCTTCGGATCGGCCTTGGCGAAATAGGCCGCCAGCGGATGGTCGGGCGCGACCGCGAGAAAGGCCGCGCCGAACAAGGTGTCGGGCCGGGTCGTGTAGATTTCGAGACCGTCAAAGCCGTCGGGCGGCGTTCCGTCGAAACGGAACGTCATCTTCAGGCCCTTCGACTTGCCGATCCAGTTCTTCTGCATCAGGCGGACATTGTCCGGCCAGCCGGAAAGGCGTCCGTCGTCGAGCGCGGCGAGGAGGTCGTCCGCCTTGTCCGTGATCTTGAAGAACCATTGCGAGAGCTTCTTCCTCTCGACCGGCGCGCCGGAGCGCCAGCCCTTGCCGTCGATGACCTGCTCATTGGCGAGCACCGTCATGTCGACCGGATCCCAATTCACATAGCTTTCGCGCCGCTCGACCAAGCCCGCCTTCCAAAAATCGAGAAAGAGCCTTTGCTCATGCGCATAATAAGACGGATCGCAGGTCGCCAATTCGCGGCGCCAGTCGATGGCGAGGCCCATTTGCTTGAGCTGGGCGCGCATCGTCTCGATATTGGCGTAGGTCCATTCGCGCGGATGGCGCCCCGTCTGCATCGCGGCGTTCTCGGCGGGAAGGCCGAAAGCGTCCCAGCCCATCGGATGCAGCACATTAAAGCCGCGCGCGCGCTTGAAGCGGGCGATGACGTCGCCCATCGCATAATTGCGCACATGGCCGAGATGGATCTTCCCCGACGGATAGGGGAACATCTCAAGGACATAATATTTCGGGCGCGACGGATCGTTCCGCGTTCGAAACGCGTCAGCCTTCGCCCAGGCTTCGCGCCATTTCGGTTCGACGGTCTTAGGATTGTAGCGGGTCATGATTCGGAATTCGGAATTCGGAATTCGGAAGCCAGAAACCGGGATTTGCTAGGACAAGCCAACCTTACCTTCCGGCTTCTGATTTCCGATTTCCGACTTCTGCTACCCGTCCACCTGGTTGAGCCGAAGCTGGCGCGCCCTCGTCAAGATCGCGTTTTCGATCTCGCGGCTCGTCGCCGGATTGGTGGCGGCGTCCTGCCAGCCCGCATCCGTCCGCTCCTGGCGGAAGACCGACACGCGCAGCGCGTCCGCTCTGAGCGCGCTGTCGAGGATATAGACCGTCACCTTGAAGCGCTCGGTCGGCGTTTCCGGATTTTGGTACCAATCCGTCAGCACGAGGCCCGAAATCGGGTCCGCCGACTGGACGGGCAGAAAATCGAGGGTTTCGAGCGAGGCCGCCCAAAGATAGCGATTGACCGTCGCCGCGACGCCGCCGCGCGAGGCGAGCCGGTAGGACGCAAGCGCCGCATCCCGCGGCGACTGCTTCGACGAACCGCCGCAGGCCGCCAAGACCGCCGCCAGACTCGCCAACACCAAGACTTTGATTGCTTTTGCCTTTTCAGGCTTCATCGATGACGCATCCGTGCCAATGTGCGGCCCCCGAAACGTGGCTTTCCTACCACAAACCCGCAATTACACAACTGGCGGCCCGCGCTTTCCTTGACCCGCCGGACTCGCCAACCGTACAAGCGATGATGATGAATTGGACCCGGACAGCCCTGCTTGGCGTCGGCGCGGCGAGCATCGCCTGCGCCGCCGCGCATGCCGAATCGAAAGCGGTCGAGGTTTCCGGCGAGGCGAGCGCCGTCGTCGGCGTGAGCCGCGGCGAGGCCAAGGCCGACGCCGATGCGAAGCTGAAGATCCGGGGGTCGACGGTCCTCAGAAACGGGGTTGAGGTCGGCGCCGTCCTCGAAGGACGCTTCGACCGTCAGCAGCCGGCCCAGCTTTACGGCGGCGGGCGCTATTCGAGTCTGCTCATCGGCGGACCGCGCGGCGTCGCCCCGCTCGATACGGACGCTTATCTGCAAGGCGCCTACGCCTATGCCCGCGGCGGCTTCGGCCAGATCATCGTCGGGCGCGACCAGGGCGTTGCGCGCACGCTCGCCGTCACCTCGCCGACGATTTTCCGCGCCATCAACGTCAATGATTGGCACACCGACCTTTCCGGCCTCAATGACGTTCACACGGTGAACGACTTTTCCGGCTATTCGACGAAAATCACCTATATGCCGCCCGCCAATTTCCTCGGCGGCGTTTTTGGCGGGCTGCAACTCGGCGTCTCCTATGCGCCGTCCTTGCGAAATTGCGGCGAGCGTCTGTGCGCGCCGGAGCCGGGATTCGTTCTCGCGCCGGACGGCGCGCTTTTGACCGAAACCTCGCATTGGCAAGATGTCGTCGAAGGCGCGCTTTATTATCAGAAGGGCGTCAAGCTCGGCTCGGACCGGCTCCTTCTCGGCCTCGGCGCGAGCTTCGTCACGGCGCGCGGCGAT
>JBFXBB010000217.1:0-5018 GCA_050183685.1 Amphiplicatus sp. | reverse complement strand
GTTGCGGACGTTCTTGCGACCGCGAAGACGCGCTGGTCGCATTCCTTGCCTGGCGATAATGAGATCCCGCTTGTTTTCGCCAAGCATCTGAAGGATGGCCATATCACGACGCCGATGTATGGCGACTGGCTGAGCAGCGACCGGCCGCCCTTGCAATCGGGCTATTACCTCCTGACGGCGCCGGAATGGCTCGCCTCGCCGCCGGCCTATCAGATCGCCGCAACCGGAGCGCAGATGCTTGTGCTGCCGGCGGCGTATCATTTCGCGCGCGTGCTTGGCGCGGGGCTCGGCGTGGCGCTGATCGGCGCGGCGCTGGTCTTCCTTGCGCCCTTGACCCTTGTCAATGGGATCTTCGTCTGGCCGAAACTGCTCGCCGCCGCTTTTCTCCTCGCCGCCGCCGCGATTCATTTCACGCCGTGCTACGAGGCGCTGAAAAGCTCGCGCGTCGCGGGCGCGAGCCTCGGCGCGCTTGCCGCGGCGGCGTTTCTGTCGCATGGCGCGGCGGCCTTTGCGATTCTCGGTTTCGCGCTCGCCGCGCTCGCGACGCGCCGTCTCGGCTCCTTCAACTATGTCGCGGCGGCGGCGGGCGCGGCGCTTCTGCTTTGCGCGCCTTGGGCCCTTTATCAGAAACTCGTCGACCCGCCGGGCGACCGGCTCCTTAAATGGCACCTCGCGGGCGTCGAGGCGGCGGATGATCCGCGCTCGGCGGGCGAGGCGATTCGCGAGGCCTATGCCGAACTCGGCGCGGGAGCGTGGGCGCGCCGCCAGGGCGAGAAATTGCGCACAAGCCTTGCCGCCCCGCTCGCCGCGAATGATCTTTTCCGCGACAAGGCCGCCGCGCGCGCCGACATGTTCTTTCGACCGATCCCGTCGATGGGCTTTGCGGGAATATTTGCGGCCGCAGGGCTCGTCGCGGCGCTTGTCAGCCGGCGCCTGCGGCCCGCGGCGACGGCGATTCTCGCGGGCTATGGGGCCTGGCTGCTGGTGATGTTCGAAGCGGGCGGCGTCATCGCGCATCAGGCGAGCTATTTCATGCTGACGGCGCCGCTCGTCCTTCTCGCCGCGGGTCTTTCGACGCGGCCGCTGCTTCTCTATGCGCTGCTCGCGGGCCAGATCGCGACCGCGGCGCGCTATTATTTCCTATGACCGGCCGGACAGGCGCGACCCGGACAGGCGCGACCCGGACAGGCGCGACCCGGACAGGCGCGACCCGGATAGGCGCGACGCCTTGCGCGGCTTCGGCAAATCTGCTCCTACCGGCCGTTGAAGAAGGATGACTTGAGCGCCGTGCCGCATGTGCTGATTACAGGAGCCGCCGGGCTCGTCGGGCAAAACCTCGTCCCGTTTCTCAAAGCGGGCGGGCGGCGCATCGTCGCCGTCGACAAACATGCGAAGAATGTCGCGGTCCTCCGCGATCTCCATCCCGACATCGAGATTTTCGAGGCCGATCTCGTCGCGCCCGGCCCCTGGGAAGAGGCGGCGCGGCGCTGCGAGACCGCCATTCTTCTCCATGCGCAGATCGGCGGACTTAACGAGGAAGAGTTCCGCCGCAACAATGTCGTCGCGACGGAGCGGGTTCTCGCGGCGCTCAAGGCGGGCGCTTGCGACTATATCGTCCAGGCGAGCTCCTCCGTCGTCAATTCGCGGGCGGTCGATTTCTATACGGAGTCGAAAAAGGCGCAGGAACGGCTCGTCGCCGAAAGCGGGATCGCCCACGCAATCCTGCGTCCGACGCTGATGTTCGGCTGGTTCGACAGAAAGCATCTCGGCTGGCTCAAGCGCTTCATGGAGAAGGCGCCGGTCTTTCCCATTCCCGGCGACGGCAGATATCTGCGCCAGCCGCTCTATGGCGGCGATTTCTCGGCCATTATCGCGGCCTGCCTTGAGCGCCGCATCGAGGGCGTCTACGACATAACGGGGCTCGAAAAGATCGACTATGTCGACCTCATTCGCGAGGTCAGGCGCGCCGCGGACCTCAAGACCCCGATCGTCAATATTCCGTATGCGCTCTTCTGGGCGTTGCTCAAAACCTATGCGCTCATCGACCGCGACCCGCCTTTCACGACGCATCAGTTGAAGGCGCTTGTGACGCCCGACGTCTTCGACGTCATCGACTGGCCGGCGATTTTCGGCGTCAAGGCGACGCCGCTCCGCGCCGCGCTCGCCGAGACCTATAACCATCCGCGCTATTCGAAGGTGTTCCTTGAGTTTTGACGGAAATAAGGACGCCAATCGCGTCATTGTCATCGGCGCGGGACCGATGGGCCTTGCTGCGGCCTATTACGCCGCGAAGGCGGGCCGGGCGGTTACGGTCTTCGAGGCCGACGACCGGGTCGGCGGCATGGCGGCGCATTTCGATTTCGACGGGCTCTCGATCGAGCGTTTCTATCATTTCTGCTGCCTTTCCGATGTCGACACGCTCGCGCTCATGGACGAGCTCGGCATGAACGGCGCGATGAAATGGGTCCGCACGACGATGGGCTTTTACGCCGGCGGCGCGCTCTATGACTGGGGCGATCCGATCGCGCTCCTGAAATTCCCGGGGCTGAATTTCATCGAGAAGCTGCGCTACGGGATGCAGGCTTTCACGTCGACCAAGCGCTCGGACTGGCGAAATCTCGACCGGATCAGCGCCGAGGACTGGTTCATCGCCTGGTGCGGCAGGAGCGTCTATGAGCGCCTCTGGAAGCCGCTTCTCGCGCTCAAATTCTACGACCATGCGGGCGAGATTTCCGCGGCCTGGATGTGGCAGCGCATCAAGCGGCTCGGCAATTCGCGGAAATCCCTCTTCGAGGAGCGGCTCGGCTATATCGAGGGCGGCTCTGAGCGGCTGATGATCGCGCTTGCGGACGCGATCCGCAAAACGGGCGGCGAGATCCGGTTGAAGACGCCCGTGCGGCGCATCCTCTTTCGCGACGGCGCGGCCCTCGGCGTCGAGCTGGCGAGCGGCGAGCGCGCGCTTGGGCCCCATGTCGTCTCGACCGCGCCGATTCCTCATGTCGTCGACATGCTCGCCGAGGCGCCGGCGGATTTCACCGCGCCCTACGCCCGCATCAAGAATATCGGCGTTGTCTGCGTCATGGCGAAGCTGAAGAAGTCCGTCAGCCCGCATTTCTGGGTGAATATCAGCGACGCGCGGGTCGAGATCCCGGGGCTTGTCGAATTCTCCAATCTGCGTCCATTGCCGAACACGATTGTCTATGTTCCCTTCTATATGCCGCAGGGAAATCCGAAATTCAGCCGTCCGGATGCGGACTTTGTCTCGGACGCGCTCGCCGCAATCAGACTCGTCAATCCCGGGATTGGCGAGAAGGACGTCATCGCGACCCATGTCGGGCGCCTGCGCTATGCGCAGCCCGTCTGCGAGGTCGGCTTTTCGGCGATGATCCCGAAGGCGCAAACGGCGATCCGCGGCCTTCAGATCGCCGACACTTGCTTTTATTATCCGGAAGATCGCGGCGTTTCGGAAAGCGTCAAATTCGCGCGGGGGCTTGCCGCGGCGATTTCATCTGCGGAGGCGGCATGACGAAGCAATTCGCCGCATTCGTCATCGCGGGCGGGATTGCGGCCGCCGTCAACTGGCTTTCGCGCATCGGCCTTTCGGCCTTGATGTCGCTCGAACTCGCCGTCATCGTCGCCTATCTCATCGGCATGACGACCGCCTATGGCCTCACGAGGCTTTTTGTCTTCGAGTCGAGCGGGCGGCATATGCGCGAGGAGTATGTCCGCTTCGCCCTCGTCAATGTCGTCGCGCTCGCGCAGGTTTTCGCCGTGACGATCGGATTGAGCCGATTCGTTTTTCCGTCTATCGGCTTTGACTGGCGCCCGCATGAAGTCGCCCACGCCATCGGGGTCGCTTCGCCGATTTTGACGAGCTATGTCGGGCACCGCCATTTTACATTCGCGAAGAAGGGGCATGGCTGAATCGACGTTAAAAGAAGCGCCGGCCGCCGCGAGCGCCAAAGCGCCGCTCGTCGTCGATATGGATGGGACGCTCCTCAAGACGGACACGCTCTTTGAAGGCCTCGCGGCGAGCCTTTTCCGGCGTCCTTTCGCGACCGTCGCGGCGTGCCTTGCGATTGTCCGCGGCAAGGCCGCGATGAAGGCGCGCCTGGCCGATCTCTGTCTTCCGGATACGGAAAGTCTTCCCCTCAACGAAGCGTTCGTCGCCTATCTGAGGAAAGAGAAGGCCGCCGGCCGTCCGCTGCATCTTGTCAGCGCCGCCAATGAGCGGCTTGCGCGCGCGGTCGCAGCGCCGCTCGGTCTTTTTGAAACCGTCGAAGGCTCGTCGGCGACGCGCAATCTCAAGGGCGCGGCGAAAAGAGCGGCGCTGGAGGCGAGGTTTCCGGCGGGCTTTTCCTATGCGGGCGACGCGCGCGCCGATCTCGCCGTCTGGAGGGGAGCAAAAAGCGCCGTCCTCGTCTCTGCGCCGCGCGGCGTTGCGGCGGCGGCGCGCGCGACGGGCGTTGCGATCGAAGCCGAGTTCCCGAAAGAGCGGACGCGGCTGAAAAGCTGGCGCGCGGCGCTTCGCCTTCATCAATGGGCCAAGAACGGACTCCTCTTCGCGCCGCTCTTTCTTGCGCATCTTTATGGCGATCTTCAGGCGATCCTTTCGGTCCTCGCCGCTTTCGTCATTATGGGCGTCATCGCCTCGGGAACTTACATCGCCAATGACCTCTCCGATCTCGCCGCCGACCGGCGCCATCGCACCAAGCACAGGCGGCCCTTCGCTGCGGGGGAGATCCCCGTGCGCACGGGTCTTGTTATTGCGCCTTTAATGATCGCCGGCGGCCTTGTCGCCGCCTTCGCGCTTGCGCCGCTGTTTGCCTGGCTTGCGCTCGTCTATCTCGCGGCGACGCTCTCTTATTCCTTCGGCCTGAAACGCGTTCCCATGCTCGACGTGTTCATTCTCGGCCTTCTTTACACCTTGCGCGTCTTGATGGGCGTCGCCGTCCTCGACGTCGTGCTGTCGCCCTGGCTCGTCGCCTTCGGTTTTTTCTTTTTCTTCTCGATGTCGC
>JBFXBB010000216.1:0-5057 GCA_050183685.1 Amphiplicatus sp. | reverse complement strand
TCTTGCGCCAATGCACAGCCTCATCCTGAGGAGCGGGCCGAAGGCCCGCGTCACGAAGGACGGGCCAAAAACTCTTCGCCCCGCCGCCGTCGTGCGGTAACCTCATGCGAGGGACTTTGGCGGGGAAAATCGAGGCGAGATGATGAAGCGCGGTTGTTTGGTGATGGCGGCGGCCGCCGCCTTGGCTTTGGGTTTGCCAGCCTCGCGCGCCGCCGCGCCGCCGGAAGGCTTTGCCGATCTCGTCGAGGGGTTGACCCCCGCCGTCGTCAATATCTCGACGTCGCAACGCAGCGCCGGCGCGCCGGCGACCGGCGAGCTTGCGCCCCTGCTACGCAAATTCGGCGGGCGCGCCGTTTCTCTCGGCTCCGGTTTCATCGTCGATCCCGCGGGGATCGTCGTCACCAACAATCATGTCATCGACAATTCGGACGAGATCGCGGTGACGCTCGGCGACGGGCGCGAATACAAGGCGACGATCAAGGGCGTCGATCGTGAGACCGACATCGCCGTCCTCCAGCTCGACGCCAAGGGCGTGAAATTCCCGTCGGTGCGATTCGGCGATTCGGCGAGCGCGCGGGTCGGCGATTGGGTCGTCGCCATCGGCAATCCGTTCGGTCTTGGCGGCACCGTCACGGTCGGGATCATCTCCGCGCGCAATCGCGATATCGAACAAGGAAGCTTCGACGATTTCATCCAGACGGACGCGGCGATCAATCGCGGCAATTCCGGCGGGCCCTTGTTCGATCTTAAGGGCTCGGTCATCGGCATCAACACGGCGATCTTTTCGCAGACGGGCGGATCGGTGGGCGTCGGCTTCGCGGTTCCGGCCGAGCTCGCCGCGACGGTCGTCGAGCAATTGCTGAAATATGGCGAGACGCGCCGCGGCTGGCTCGGCGTCTCGATCGACGAGGTGTCGCCGCAGCTTGCCGCAAAGCTCGGCTTCGACCGGCCGAAAGGCGCCGTCGTGTCGGTCGTCCGGCCGGACAGCCCGGCCGCCCATGCCGGCGTCCTGCCGAACGATGTGATCCTCGAATTCAACAAGCGCGCGGTGAACAGCGTGCGCGATTTGACTCGCGCGGTCGCCGAAACGCCCGTCGGGGCGACGGCGCCGATGATCGTCCTGCGCGACAAGAAGCGCGTCACCGTGATGGTCAAGCTCGACCGCCGCGAGACGGCGGTGCTTTCGGCGGCGTCGGGCCTTGCGCCGCTTCCGGCCGGCGCCGCGCAAGGCTCGGGCCTCACGCTGCAAAAGCCAACGCGCGACATCATCGCCGCTTTCGGCTTGCCCGCCGACATCGAGGGCGTTGTGGTGACGAATGTCGACCCTGAAAGCCCGGCCTCGGCCGTTCTTATGCCGGGCGACGTTATTCTCGAAATCGGCTGGGAGCGGATGACGCGGCCCGAAGTCGCCGTCGACAAGCTGACAAAGCTCAGAAATCTCAATAGCGGGCCGGTGCAGGTCTATATCCAGCGCGGCGACCTGCTCTTTTACGAATCGCTGAGGCCTTAGAGCGTTTTTAGGAAAGGCGGGTCCGGCTTTCCGTCAGAAAACGCGCAACAACAATAAGCTGGAGCGGTTTAGCTGAATCGCAGATCAGCTAAACCGCTCTAGGGGCCCTCAGACGACAAAGTCCGTCCGCGGAATGCCCTGAAGATAAAGGAGCGCCGTCAGGTCGCCGTGGTCGATGCGCGCCCTGGCCGCCGCCGCGACGGCGGGCTTGGCGTGAAAAGCGACGCCGAGCCCGGCCCGGCCGAGCATCGAAAGATCGTTCGCGCCGTCGCCGACGGCCATCGTTTCGGCGAGGAGGATGTCGCGTTCCGCGGCGAAGCGCAGCAGCGCTTCTTCTTTCGCCGCGCGGCCGCGGATGGGGCGCAGCACGTCCCCCGTCAGTCGCCCGTTCTCGATGACGAGCGCATTCGATTCGTCGAGGTCGAAACCGACTTCGGCGGCGATGCGGGCGGTGAAATAGGTAAAGCCTCCCGAGACGAGCGCGGCCGTCGCGCCGCGCTTCTTCATGGTGCGGACCAATGTCTTTGCGCCGGGCGTGAGCGTGATCCGCCGGGCGAAGACCGCGTCGAGCGTTGATTCGGGCGTTCCTTTCAGCATGGAAAGGCGCTCTAAAAGCGCCGCCTCGAAATCGAGCTCGCCGCGCATCGCCCGTTCGGTGATCGCCGCGATCTCGGCGCGCTTGCCGGCGAAGTCGGCGAGCTCGTCGATGCATTCCTGGCCGATGATGGTCGAGTCCATATCGGCGACGAGGAGGCGCTTTGCGCGATGGGCGAGGGGCTGGACGACGACGTCGAGCCCTTCGGCGAGCCCGCGCAAAGCCTCGGCGTCGGGCGCGCCGGCGCAAAGGAAATCCTCCGCGACGCCCTCGGCGAGAATGACGCGCTCGCAATCGCCGAGACGGGCGGCGACGCGCGCGGCGAGCGCGTCGCCGAGGCGCGGCGCGTCCGGCTTGCAAATCAGCGTGACGACCTTATCCATTTCTTCCGATGCCGGATGAAGCAAAGGTCGTTCTTATTGCAGGGCCGACGGCGAGCGGCAAGTCGGCCGCGGCGCTCGCCCTCGCTGAAGAAATGGGCGGAGAGATCGTCAACGCCGACGCCATCCAGGTCTATCGCGATCTCGAAATCCTCTCCGCGCGCCCCGGCCCGGACGATCTGGCGCGCGCGGCGCATCATCTTTTCGGCTTTCTCGACGGCGCGGCGCGCTGCTCGGCCGGGCGCTGGGCGGGGGCGGCCGCGGCGGCGATCGCCGACATCGCCCCGCGGGGGCCGGCGATCATCGTCGGCGGCGCGGGGCTTTATTTCAAGGCGCTGACCGAGGGTCTGTCGCCGATCCCGGAAGCGCCGGAGGCGATCCGGGCTGCGGCGCGCGCGCGTCTCGCCGAGATCGGCCCGGACGCCTTCCGGGCCGAGATCGTCGCTCGCGATCCGGCGATGGCGCGGCTTCGGACGAGCGACGCCCAGCGGCTGATCCGGGCCTGGGAGGTCGCCGAGGCGACGGGGCGGCCTTTTTCGTCTTTTCAGGCCGCGCCGCGCGCGCCGCTGTTTTCCGCGCCGGCGCGTCGTTTCGTCATCGAGCCGCCGCGCGAGGCGCTTTACGCCGCCGCCGAGGCCCGCTTCGACGACATGATGCGGCGCGGCGCCCTTGATGAAGCGCGCCGCCTTCTCGCGCGCGGTCTCGACCCCGGCTTGCCGGTGATGAAGGCGCTCGGCGCGGCCGAGTTGATGGCGCATTTGCGCGGCGAGATTTCCCTCGATGCGGCGATCCTTCTCGCGAAACAGAACACGCGCCGCTTCATCAAGCGTCAGACTACCTGGTTCCGCCATCAGGCCGCGGACTGGCCGCGTGTCGAGAATTGGCGCGAGGCCGCCCTGTTGCATCGCGCAGACCGTCACGATAGTTAATATATCGAGCCGGTTTGGGGAAATCGGTTCGGTATGGATGGGCAGGGGGGCGGCGTTGTTCGCGACGCCTCAGCGGCGCGCCCGAGGCGCGCCGGAGTCGGGGCCGGCATGGATGGGTTCGAGCGCCAGGGCGGGCGCTTTTTTTCCCGTATGGATGCAAGGGCGTGGACGTCGCTCGGCGTCTCGCTTTTCTTGCTCGCCGTCATTTCCGTTCTGTTCGTCTATGGACGGGGCTGGCTGCATCTCGACGAGGAGGGCCGGCTCGGCGAACTCGTGCTGAAGGCGGCGAGCCCGCCCTTCACGCTTGCCGGCGTCGTTTCGGTTTATCTGCTCGCCACGCTGACAGGCTATCCCCAGCTCCATCTTCTCGGCATGACGATGCTCGCGATTCCGGGCGAATGGGGCGCGCTGCACGCCTTTCTTGCGACGATGGCGAGCGCCGTCTTCACCTTCTGGCTCGGCCACGCCTTATGCGGGCGCTTCATCAGGCGGCTCGACGCAAATTGGGCGAGGGCGGCCTTCGGCTTTCTCGACCGCCATGCGGTCTTCCTGAGTTTCGTTTTCCAGGTCGTCCCGCTTGGACCCTATCTCGTCATCAATGCTATTATCGGCGCGCTGCGCGTCCCATTCTGGAAATTCGTCATCGGGGCGGGGCTCGGCGTCGTCCTCAAAATCGGTCTTGTCCTCGCGATCGCGGCGCTTTCGCCGGATGCGAGCCTGTTCGAGGCGCGCATTGTCGCGCTCGTCGATTTCTTTCAGATTCGTGAATGGGCCGACTTCGCGATTCTCGCCGCGCTCGGCGCCGCCTCCGCCGGCGTCCTCGTCTCGCTGCGCGCCCTCCTCATCCGCCTTTTCCGCGAAGGGCGAAAAGAATAGAGCGCCGCGCCGGAGAATCTGCCTATTTCAGAAAAAGTGCGGGGATGCCGTCAGAACCGCTCTATTTGTTGACGATTTCGGAACCCATTAAGGTTAAATGAAACGCCGGTCTTTGAGTTCCGGCGAAATAGGAATAATCCATGCTCTCCACCTTGTTCGGCATGCTGTCCGCGGACATGGCGATCGATCTCGGCACGGCGAATACGCTCGTTTACGTCAAAGGCCGCGGCATCGTCCTGAACGAGCCCTCGGTCGTCGCCATCGAGACCCGGGGCGGGCGCAAGGTCGTGCGCGCCGTCGGCAATGAGGCCAAGGAGATGCTGGGGCGCACGCCGGGCGAGATCGACGCGATTCGCCCGATGCGCGACGGCGTCATCGCCGATTTCGAAGTCGCCGAGGCGATGATCAAGCATTTCATCCGCAAGGTTCACAATCGCCGCTCTTTTGCGAGTCCGCGCATCGTCGTCTGCGTGCCGTCTGGCGCGACGGCGGTCGAACGGCGCGCGATCCAGGAATCGGCGCTGTCGGCGGGCGCGCGCAAGGTCGAACTGATCGAGGAGCCGATGGCCGCGGCGATCGGCGCGGGGCTCCCCGTGACCCAGCCGACGGGCTCGATGGTCGTCGACATCGGCGGCGGCACGACGGAAGTCGCGGTCCTCTCCCTTGGCGGCATCGTCTATTCGCGCTCGGTCCGCGTCGGCGGCGACAAGATGGACGAGGCGATCATCGCCTATATCCGCCGCATGTATAACCTCTTGATCGGCGAG
>JBFXBB010000215.1:0-5093 GCA_050183685.1 Amphiplicatus sp. | reverse complement strand
GCCGCCGGCGCCGACGGGCGGGACGGGGCTTACGAATTCTCGAACGCCGACAGAAAGCGCCTTGAAGAGACGAAAGAAAGGCTCGCCGCCGCCGTCGAGGCCAATCCGCTCTTAATAGACTCGAGTGACGCAATCACCATCAACCTGACCGAGGACGGCCTACAGGTCGTTCTCATTGACACGAGCGGCGCGGCCATGTTCCCGGTCGGCGGCGCGGAGCCGACCGCGCGCGCGCGCGCGCTGTTGACGGAGACAGCCAAGGCCCTCCTGCCGCTCGCCAACCGGCTCGTCATCGAAGGACACGCCGACGCGGCGGGCGGCGGGCGATATTCGCCTTTCGAACTGACGGCCGCGCGCGCCAACGCCGCGCGCAAAGTTTTAGAGGAAGCGGGCCTGCCGGCCTCGCGCATCGCCGGGGTTGCGGGCCGCGGCGCCGCAATTCCTCTTTACCCGGAGGATCCATATGCCCCCGGCAATCGCCGCATCGAGATCACGCTTGAGCGCGCCGCGCCGCTCCTTCCCCCGGACCGCGCGCTTTAATGCGCCTCGTCCCAGTTTTTTCCGGCGCGCGCCTCGACGACGAGCGGGGTTGAGATCGCGACCGCGGGCGCCGGCGCCTCGGCCATGACCGAGGCGGCGATGCGCGCCGTTTCCTCGGCTGCGGATTGGGGGCATTCGAAGATCAATTCGTCATGCACCTGGAGGAGCATCTTCGCAGGCAATTTGGCTTTGGCGAGCGCCTCGGGCATGCGGATCATCGCGCGGCGAATGACATCGGCGGCCGAGCCTTGAATCGGCGCGTTGATCGCCTGGCGCTCCGCATAGCCGCGCATCGCCGGATTCTTGTCGTTAATGCCGCTTACATAGGTCCGCCTGCCAAAGATCGTTTCGACATGCCCCTTTGCGCGCGCCTCGCGGATCGTGTCGTCCATATAGGCCTTGATGCCGGGAAATTTCTGGAAATAGCTTGAGATATAATCCTTCGCCTCGCCGCGCGAGATGGCGAGCTGGTTTGCAAGGCCGAAAGCGGAAATGCCGTAGATGATCCCGAAATTGATCGCCTTGGCGCGGCGGCGAATGGCCGGGTCCATGCCCTCGACCGGAACGCCGAACATTTCGGACGCCGTCAGCGCGTGAATGTCGACGCCCTCGGCGAACGCCTTCTTCATCGAGCCGAGATCGGCGATATGGGCGAGGAGCCGCAATTCGATCTGGCTGTAGTCGGCCGAGACGAGGACATTGCCTTTCTCCGGAATGAAGGCCGTCCTGATCTTCCTTCCGTCTTCGGTCCGTATCGGGATGTTCTGGAGATTGGGATCGGTCGAGGAAAGCCGCCCCGTTGTCGTCGAGGCGAGAGAGTAGCAAGTGTGGATGCGGCCTGTCTCCGGATTGATCGCGGCGGCAAGCGCGTCCGTATAGGTGCTCTTGAGCTTTGAAAGCCCGCGCCAGTTCAAGATGGCGCGCGGCAGCGCATGGCCCTCGGCGGCGAGTTCTTCGAGGACGTCGGCCTTCGTCGACCAGGCGCCGCCGGCGGTTTTCTTGCCGCCGGGAAGGCCGAGCTTGCCGAAGAGAATGTCCGATATCTGCTTCGGCGAGCCCAGGGTGAAGGCGCCGCCCGCCAGCTCATAGGCTTCGGCCTCATAGGCGGCCATGCGCTGGGCGAAATCGGCGGAGAGCCTTTTCAGGACGGCGGGATCGACCTTGACGCCCTCGCGCTCCATTGCCGACACCACCGGCACGATCGGCCGCTCAAGCGTTTCATAGACGGTGCGTTTTCCCTCCGCGGCAAGACGCGGCTTTAGGATTTCGAAAAGACGCAAGGTCACATCCGCGTCTTCGGCGGCATAGCGCGTCGCCTTGTCGATCGGGGCTTCGTCGAAGGTCGTCTGGCTTTTTCCCGAGCCGACGACATCGTTGAATTTTATCGTCTCATGGCCGAGATGCAGTTTCGCGAGTTCGTCCATGCCGTGGCCGTTCCGCCCGCAATCGAGCACATAGGACATCAGCATGGTGTCATCGATGGGCGCGATCCGGACTCCATAGCGCGACAGGAGCAGCGCGTCATATTTGATGTTCTGTCCGACTTTGAGGATGGCGGGGTCCTCTAGCATCGGCTTTAAGATCGCGATTGCTTTTTCGGTCGGGAGTTGTTTTTCCGTCTCGGCGTCGCCGAAGGCGAGGCCCTTCGCGCCGTGGCCGAGCGGGATATAGCAGGCCGCGCCCGGCGCCGTCGCGAGAGAAACCCCGACGAGGCGCGCGCGCATTGGGTCAAGGCTGTCCGTTTCCGTATCGAAGGCGACGATCCCGCGTTCCGCCGCGCGAAGCGTCCAGGCCTTCAGCGCCGCCTCGTCGAAGACGCATTCATATTTGTCGACGTCGATCGGGGCCGCCGGCGATACATTCGCCGAGGCCGAAGCGCTCGCCGCCGCGCCGTCGAGATCGGCGATCACCCGCCGCGCGAGCGTGTGGAATTCCATCTTGTCGAGGAAAGCGAGAAGCTTTTCCCGATCGATTTCCGGCATTTTGAGCGCGTCGAGCGGTTCGGGCGGCGCGAAATCGCATTTCAGCGTCACGAGCGCGCGCGAAATCCGCGCCTTGTCGGCGAATTCGATCAGATTTTCGCGCCGCTTCTGCTGTTTGATCTCCGCCGCGCGGCCGAGCAACGTATCGAGGTCTCCATAGTCGGTGATGAGCTGCGCGGCGGTTTTGACGCCGATGCCGGGCACGCCCGGCACATTGTCGACCGAATCGCCGGCGAGGGCCTGCACGTCGACCACCTTTTCCGGCGGCACGCCGAATTTCTCGAAGACTTCCTCGCGCCCGATGCGTTTGTTCTTCATCGTGTCGAAGAGCGAGACGCGGTCGGAGACGAGCTGCATCAGATCCTTGTCCGAGGAGACGATGACGACTTCGCCGCCCATCGCCTCGACCTTTTTTGCATAACAGGCGATGATGTCGTCCGCTTCAAAACCCTCCATCTCGATTGAGGCGACATTGAACGCGCGGGTCGCCTCGCGGACGAGCGGGAATTGAGGAACGAGATCCTCCGGCGGCTCGGGCCGGTGAGCCTTGTAATCCGGGTAAAGCTCGTTCCGGAATGTCTTCGCCGAATAATCGAATATGACGGCGAGATGCGTCGGGTCGTGCTCGTCCGCCATGTCGCAGAGAAGCTTGTAAAGCATGTTGGAAAAGCCGGCGACGGCGCCGACCGGCAATCCGTCCGATTTGCGCGTCAGCGGCGGGAGGGCGTGATAGGCGCGGAAAATATAGCCCGAGCCGTCGACGAGATAGAGCCGGATGGGGACGTTTTCAGTCATCGATACGAGCTTATTCTTTCTTTAGGCCGACCGCATCGCATGCGGCGCGATTGATGCATAGCAAGGCTGCGCCTCGCGGCGCAACTTGTAGGCGAGCCCGCCAAGAGCGCTCGGCGAAAAAGGACATATGGCCGACCCGCGATTGACATGCGCGCGTCTCCCGCGCGACGGTGATTTCATGCAGCGCCTTGGGGCCTTTTCCCGTTTCGCTGCGGTGGAGGGATGCCTTCCATGTCCGTAATGATGAGCGGCGTTCCGGGCTGTCGCCGAATTTTGGGCGTGCTGGCCGCGGAGTCCGGCGTTCTGCTTATCGCGCTCGCCTTCTCCTGGGCGTTCCTGCTTACCCCGTCGGCGGCGGGACCCGTCGGTGGACTGCTCGCCGAGGTCTGGTATCTGCTGCCTTTGGGGCTCTTCGGCGCGACCTACCTCGTGCTTCAGTCGCTGAGCGAACCGATCGAACTTGTATGGAGCCTTAGGGCGCGACAAAGGCTGAAAGCCTGGATCTATCCAGCGCTCGGCGCCGGCGCCGGCCTGGCGCTCATCGGGGCGTTTTTTCTTGCGTTCCGTCCTTTGGTCAGGCTCGGCGTCGCGTCGCCGCCGGGGCTGGCGCCCGATTTTCTCGCCGCAGCCTATGTCATTCCGCTCGTTCCGCTCGTTCTCTTCAGCGCCGGCGCCTTGAAACGCTATCTCGTTATGCGACGAAACCTCCGCGATATGCGGGCGATGACGGCCGGGCCGCGCGCGAGCGACGAGGGACTGGATCGCGTGCGCGCCTCGATCGAGACGGAGGCGGGATCGGGAACGACAAATGTGCGCCCGCATCCGCAGGGCTTCGTGGTGGCGGGCCTGACCTCGCGGCCCTGGCACGATCCGGACTCGCTGCCCTGGATGGCGCAATTCAAGGCCGCCGCCGCCGACATCCGCGAAGAGGCGCTGCGCGCAATCGACGCGCATCGCGAACGGATTGTCGTCTACAACTATCCCGGCCTCGACGGCGAGCAGTGGAAAGCGTTCAACCTCGTCGCGCGCCATCAGGAAATAGCCGAGAATCTCGCGGCGGCGCCGGCGACAGCGCGGCTCTTGAAGTTGATCCCGGGCTATCCGAGCTTTCGCGACGCGATGTTCTCCATTCTCGCGCCGGGCGGCGAGATCAAGCCGCATCGCGACGTCTCCAATGTCTTTTTGACCATGCATCTCGGGCTAGTTGCGCCGGAAGGCGGCTATATGGAGGTCGCGGGCGAGCGCCGTTCCTGGCGGGCCGGCGAGGCCCTGATGTTCGACTCTTCCTATGAACACCGTGCGGTCAATCCGAGCAAAGAGCCGCGCCTCATACTGCTGGTCGACTTTTTGCACCCCGATCTTTCCGAACGCGAGCGCGCTTGGGTCAGGGCGGCGCGGCTTTGACGGTTGCCGCCGACCGCACGGAATTTTCGTCCGCTTAAGGATGTTTTTGTCTGGCGTATCAAAGGATTTGCCGGCATGAGAGAGGCATGAGCGCAACGAACGCCGATCTCGCCATCGCCGACGATCCTGAGACGAAGCGCGGCTCCGGACGATGGGTCCTCGCCTCGCGCGTCACCGTCCAGGCCTCGCAGCTCATCATCTTTCTCGCCGCGGCGCGATTTTTGACGCCCGCCGAATTCGGCGTCTTTGCCTTGGTGCAGGCCTATTCGGTTTTGCTTTTTCTTTTCGCCGCCGCCGGCTGGCGCGAATTTGTGATGAGCTGGACAGGCGAGGAGCGCGCCGTCGATCAGGCGATCACTTACGCCATTCTGG
>JBFXBB010000214.1:0-5096 GCA_050183685.1 Amphiplicatus sp. | reverse complement strand
ATCGCGGTTTTCAGCCGGCCGGGCTCGGAAAGGGCGGCGGACGAGGCGCCGGCTGCGAAGGAATTCGCGCCTTTCCGCCGCGAGGGCGAGGCCGCGCGCGCGCTCGCCGAGGCCGCCCCGCCCGCCTGGGCCTTCCACGCAGAGACCGCCAACCCCCTCTCCTCGACGGCGCTGCGCCGAAAAGCGACAGAATCCTAACGGCGCGGGTCTTGCCCTTGGAACCGAAAATGAACGCCTATATTATGGAGAGGCGGGCGCCCGCCCGCGAAAACGATGGAGGTGGTCGCTGATTCATCAGCCCGGTTTGGCGGCAGGCCGTAAAGCCGCTTTGAAGGTGGTGGGGGGCGCCGAAAGGGACGGCGCATTCAGCGGCGAGGCGCTTGCGAAGAAGGCGTCTGACAGTCTTGAGGCTCTTCCGCCGGGAGAGCGCGGGGCCGCTGTCCTAAAACTCATTCTCTCCGAACTTGACGACAATAAGGCCGAGGACGTCGTGACGATCCCGCTTGCGGGCAAATCCGACATCGCCGACGTCATGGTGATCGCCTCCGGGCGCTCCCAGCGCCATGTCGGCGCCCTCGCGGACAAGGTCATTCGCGCGCTGAAGGACGCCGGATTCGGACGCGCCCGCGCCGAAGGCATGCCCGCATGCGACTGGGCGCTCATCGACGCGGACGACGTCATCCTGCATCTCTTCAGGCCGGAAGTGCGCGCCTTCTATAATCTTGAGCGCATCTGGTCCGAGGCCGCGCGCGGGCCGGCGGACGCCTGATTTCCGGGATGCGGCTCTGCATCGCCGCTGTCGGCAAGCTGAGAAGCGGCGCCGAGGCGGGCCTTGTCGCCGATTATGCGGCGCGAATCGCGGCGACCGGCCGGTCGATCGGCTTTTCGGAATTCAAGATCATCGAAATCGAAGCGCCAAAGGGGCTTGACGGCGCCATGCGTCAGACCCGCGAAGCCGCGCTGCTCCTCGCCGCGGCGCCGCCGGGAAAGCGCGTCATTCTTGACGAGCGCGGCGCCGATCTTGCGAGCATCGACATGGCAAGGCGGCTCGGCGGCTGGCGGGACGACGGCGTCGGCGATGCGGTTTTCTTCATTGGCGGCGCCGACGGACTCGGGCGAGCCTTGCGCGACGACGCCGACCTCGCCCTTGCCTTCGGCAGGGCGACCTGGCCCCATCTCCTTGTCAGAGCGATGCTCTGCGAGCAAATTTATCGAGCCATGACGATACTCGCCGGCCACCCTTATCATCGCGCATGAGCCGCCTCGCGCCCGCGCTCCTCGTCTTGCTGCTCGCGGCGGGCGCGCCGGCGGCTGCGCAAAATCGCAGCCGCGCCGATGAGCTCGCCGATGTCGAACGCCGCCTTAAAGATCGCACCGAAGAAGAAAAGCGCCTCCGCGACGAGGCCGAGGAGCGCGGCAAAGAGGTCGCCGCGCTGCGCTATCGCATGATCGAAACGGCGAATTCCCTGCAAGCGGCCGAACGGCGAATCGGCGAGATCGGCGAAGAGCTCGAACGGCTCGGCGAGCAGGAAAGCGCGCTCGCCGCTTCGCTCAAGACGCAGCAGGCCAATCTCGGCGATGTCCTCGCCGCCCTGCAATCGCTTGAATTGTCAAAGCCGCCAGCGCTGCTGGTCTCGCCGGACGACGCCAACAAGGCCGCGCGCGCGGCCATGCTGCTCGCCGAAGCCGCGCCCGCGCTCGGCGAGCGCGCCGCCGTGCTCAAGGCCGATCTCGACCGCCTTGTCGAGATCCGCGACAGGCGCGACCGCGAGCGCGTCGCCTTTCGAAAAACAAGCGTCGAGATCGCCGAGCGGCGGACCCTCCTCGCCGAGCTCCTCGAAAAAAAGCAGGACGAACTCGATGTCGCAACGCGCCTCGCCCGCGCCGCGCAGAGCGAAACGGCGGCCCTCGCCGCGCGCGCGACGGACCTTAAAGAACTCATTCGCCGCCTTGAGCGGCTCGCCCGCGCGATCACCCCGCGAATAAAGCCGCCGGCGCCCCGTCCCGACCGGCCGACCGCCGATATCGCCCCGCAGCCAAAGCCGACGCGCGCGGCGGAACGCTTCGCCCCCTCGCGCCCTTTCAGCGATGCGCGCGGTGCCTTGAAGCCGCCCGTCGCCGGCCGGCTCATCGGCCTCTTCGGCGGCAAGCGGCCGGAGGGCGGGGTCTATGACGGGGTCCGCTTTTCGGCGAGCGATCAGGCGATTGTCACCTCGCCCTATGAGGCGAATGTCGTTTTTGCGCGAAATTGGGGGCCAATTGGCAATTTGATAGTTCTGGACGTCGGCGGCGGCTACCATATACTTCTCATGGGCGTCAGCCAGTTTCTGGTCGAGCAGGGCCAGAAAGTGGCGGCCGGCGAGCCGCTCGGGCTCGTCGCCGGCGCGTCGGGCGGCCAAGAGGCCCGGTTGGATCTGGAGATTCGCAAGGACGGCGAACCCGTTAACCCGTCCTTGTGGCTGTCGAGGAAGAGTATCGAGGAGATGGCTTATTAACGGGCCGGCTCGCCAGTCGCGAGCCCATAAAGGAAAACTGCAATCTTCGGTTTCGTTACGATATCGGCGCGGCCGCGCCGGAAGACGTCGAGAAGGGTGTCGGCAATGATGAATTTGACAGTCCGCAGAAAGCTTCGCCGCGCCGGCCGGACCGCGCCCCGACGCGGCGCATCGGCCGGGGCGATGATCGCCGCGGCGATGGGCGGCGCTTTTGTCTCGGCGGCGCTGCTGACGGCGGGCTTTGCGCGCTCGACGATTTCCGCCGACACCTTCCGCCAGCTCGATCTCTTCGGCGAGGTCTTCGAGCAGGTGCATGAGAATTACGTCACCGAGCCCGATGACGGCGAGCTCATCAAGGGCGCGATCGACGGCATGATTTCGAAGCTCGATCCGCATTCGAGCTATCTGTCCGCCGAAGATTACGACACCATGCAGGAGCAGACCCGCGGCAGCTTCGAGGGGCTCGGCATCCAGGCCGTCATGGAGAATGAGGGACCCGACAAAGGGCTCGTCAAAATCGTCGCGCCGATCGACGACACGCCGGCGCAGCGCGCCGGGCTTCAGACCAATGACCTCATCGTCAAGATCAATGGCGATGAGGTGCAGGGCCTTTCGATCGATGAAGCGATCGCCAAGCTCAAAGGCCCGCGCGGCACGGCGGTCGAGATTTCGATCCTGCGCGACCGCGAAAAGCCGCCCTTCGACGTCAAGCTCGTCCGCGACACGGTGAACGTGCCCTCGGTCGTCTCGCGCGCCGAAGGCGAGTTCGGCTATATCCGGATTTCGACCTTCAGCGAGCAGACCGAAGAAGGCGTCAACAAGGCGCTGAAAAAGCTCGACAAGGAAATCAAGGGCGGCGCGAAAGGCCTTATCCTCGACCTTCGCACCAATCCCGGCGGGCTGCTCGACCAGGCGGTCGCGGTCGCCGACGCTTTTCTTGACGGCGGCGAGATCGTCTCGACCCGGGGCCGGCGCCCGAAGGACACATTGCGCGAAATGGGCACGCCCGGCGACGCCTTCACCGGCCGGCCGATGATCGTTCTCATCAATGGCGGCTCGGCCTCGGCCTCGGAAATCGTCGCGGGCGCGCTCCAGGACCGCAACCGCGCGCTATTGATCGGCACCAAGAGCTTCGGCAAGGGCAGCGTGCAGACGGTGATCCCGCTTCAAAATGGGCTTCAAGGCGCGCTGCGCCTGACGACCGCGAAATATTACACGCCCTCGGGCCGCTCCATCCAATCGCTCGGCATCGATCCCGACATCGCCATGCCGGTGATCTATCCGGGCCAGGAAGAAGTCGCCAAACGCCAGAGCGAAAAGGATCTTCCCGGCGCCTTCGCCCCCGAGGTCCCAACCCCGCAACAGACCGTCTCCGAGAATGCCGGGGAAGACAAGGAAGAGACATCCGGCGTCAAGCCGGTCGAATGCCCCTTAAAGGAGGATGGCAGCCCCGAAGACTGCCAGTTGAAGCGGGCGCTCGACATTCTCGCCGATGCGACGACCTATCGCCGCGCGCTCGCCGACGCCGGCGCGGCGCGGCGGCAATAGCAGCAACAAAACGAGCCTCATCCTGAGGAGCGGCCCCTGAGGGCCGCGTCGCGAAGGATGGGTCGATTTCCGATTCGTTAACTCTACCCTCTATAGGCTCCGGCGCGGGAGACAGCCGCGTCTATGGGAATCCTTTCGCACCGCCGTTTTCGCCTGCCGGTCCTCAGCCGGCTCGCCTGGGCCTGGACGCTCTCGGCGACGGCCTGCGCTCTTGCCGGCGTTTTCCTTCTCGTCGCGGGCGACCGCGTGAACGGGCCGGCGCGCGTCTCGCTCGCGATCGGCCGGGAGATGGAGACGATGGCGCGGCCCGTCTCGCCGGGGCCGGCGACGACCTCCGTCCTCGCCCGCCGGGAGCCGGCGGCGCCGGCCCTGCGCGACGGCGCGCCGGACGAGCCCTTCTTCACCGAAACGGAAGACGCGCTCGATCTCGGCGGCGACAGCGAGCCCGATCTGCGCGCGCCGGAGGACTTGCCGATCGAAGAGGGCGATGTCGTCATCACCATTGCGGGCGCCCCGCTGGGTTCCGGACAAAAAGCGCTCGCGCCGCTCGCAGCGTCGCTGCAAGGACCGCCGCCGCCGATGACGGCCGCGCCCGATCCCGCGCTCCTCCAGAAATCGCCTTTCGGCTCCATTCCCAAAATCGCCGCGGACGGACGGCGGGCCGCGCGCTATTACGCGCTTGCCCATGATTTGCGGGGAACGAAGAAGCGCGTCGCCCTCATTGTCGGCGGCCTCGGCCTCAATCAGGCGATGACGGAGCGCGCGATCGACGCGCTGCCGCCCGAGGTGACGCTTGCTTTTGCTCCTTACGCGAAGGATCTGGAATTCTGGACCGCGCGCGCACGCCGGGCGGGACACGAAATCATGGTCGAGCTGCCGATGGAGGGCTATGCGGACGCCGAATCGCTCGGCCCCGCGGCGCTCCTGACAAGCCGCAGCGCCGCCGAAAATCAGCAGCGGCTCGACTGGGCGCTCGCGCGTTTTTCCGGCTATTTCGCCGCGACGAATTATCTCGGCGGAAAATTCTCCGCCGATCGCGAGGCGATGGCGGCC
>JBFXBB010000213.1:0-5098 GCA_050183685.1 Amphiplicatus sp. | reverse complement strand
GAGTCGGAAAATCGCCACTACGCGCATGTCGATTGCCCCGGCCACGCCGACTATGTGAAAAACATGATCACCGGCGCGGCGCAGATGGATGGCGCGATCCTCGTTGTCTCCGCCGCCGACGGCCCGATGCCGCAGACCCGCGAGCACATTCTTCTCGCCCGTCAGGTCGGCGTGCCGGCGATCGTCGTCTTCCTGAATAAAGTCGACATGGTTGACGACCAGGAGCTTTTGGACCTCGTCGAGATGGAGGTGCGCGAGCTTTTGACCAAATATAACTTCCCGGGCGACGATATTCCGATCATTAAGGGTTCGGCGCTGAAAGCGCTCGAAGGCACGGATCCGGAAATCGGCGAAAACGCCGTTCGCGCGCTGATTAAGGCCGTCGATGACTATATTCCGACGCCGGCGCGCCCGGTCGATCAACCCTTCCTGCTGCCGATCGAAGACGTTTTTTCGATCTCCGGCCGCGGCACGGTCGTGACGGGCCGCGTCGAGCGCGGCGTCGTCAATGTCGGCGACGAGCTTGAAATCGTCGGCATGAAAGACACGCAGAAAACGACCTGCACCGGCGTTGAAATGTTCCGCAAGCTGCTCGATCGCGGAGAGGCCGGCGACAATGTCGGCGTGCTTCTGCGCGGTATTGATCGGACGGCGGTCGAGCGCGGCCAGGTTCTTTGCAAGCCGGGCTCCGTGACGCCGCACAAGAAGTTCCTCGCCGAGGCCTATATCCTGACCAAGGAAGAAGGCGGGCGCCACACGCCGTTCTTCACCAATTACCGCCCGCAATTCTATTTCCGCACGACGGACGTGACCGGCATCGTGACGCTGAAAGAAGGCACGGAAATGGTCATGCCGGGCGACAATATCGAGATCAATGTCGAGCTCATCGTGCCGATCGCGATGGAAGAAAGACTGCGTTTCGCCATTCGCGAGGGCGGCCGCACGGTCGGCTCCGGCATTATCTCGAAGATTCTTGAGTAGCATTTTTGAAACCAGGCGCGGGCCGGTGAAAAACGCCGGCCCGCGCTTTTCGTCTTAAAGAAACGAACAAGCAAAGAAGCGCGCGACCATGCAACAGAACATCCGCATCAGGCTTAAGGCCTTCGATCACCGCGTGCTTGACGCCTCGACAAAGGAGATCGTCAACACGGCGAAGCGGACGGGCGCGCAAGTTCGCGGACCGATCCCGCTGCCGACGCGGATCGAGCGCTTCACCGTGAACCGCTCGCCGCATATCGACAAGAAGAGCCGCGAGCAATTCGAGATGCGCACTCATAAGCGCGTGCTCGACATCGTCGACCCGACGCCGCAAACCGTCGACGCGCTGATGAAGCTCGACCTTTCGGCCGGCGTCGATGTCGAAATCCGGCTCGGAGCCTAGAGGATAAAGCGATGCGCACGGGACTGATCGCCAAGAAAGTCGGGATGACGCGGCTCTACCGCGAGGACGGCGCGCATGTGCCGGTCACCGTCATGCATGTCGACAAATGCGAAGTCGTCGCGCAACGGACCGAGGAAAAGAACGGCTATACGGCGCTCCAGCTCGGCGTCGGCGAGAAGAAGACGAAGCGCACGACCCGCGCCGAGCGCGGCCACTTCGCCGCCGCCAATGTCGCGCCGAAATCGAAAGTCGCCGAGTTTCGCGTTTCGTCCGACAATCTCATCGATGTCGGCGCGGAGCTTTCGGCCGATCATTTCATCGCCGGCCAGAAGGTCGACGTCATCGGGACGACGATCGGCAAGGGATTCGCCGGCGCGATGAAACGGCACAATTTTGGCGGATTGCGCGCGACGCATGGCGTTTCCGTCTCGCACCGATCGCATGGCTCGACCGGCCAACGCCAGGATCCCGGCAAGGTCTTCAAGGGCAAAAAGATGGCCGGCCATATGGGCGTCGTGCGCTGCACGACGCAGAATATCGAGGTCGTCAAGGTCGACGCGGCGCGGGGACTGATCCTGCTGAAAGGCGCCGTTCCGGGCCCCAAGGGCGGCTGGGTTATGATCAAGGATGCGGTCAAAACGCCGGCCCCCGCCGAGCTTCCTAAGCCCGGCGCCCTTCGAGTGAAGGAAGGCCTCGCCAAAGAGGACGTTAAGGACGTCGCCGAGGAGACGGTCGATCAGCCGGCGGGCGCGACGCCGGAAGCGAAGATGGTGTCGGAGGGCGGCCCCGTCGCCGAACCGAATAAGCCTCACGTCGCGACCGAGGACGCCGCCAAAGAGGCCGAGAAAAAAGAGAAGGGCGAATAATGAAAATCGACGTCCTCAATCTCGACAACGCCGCGGCGGGATCGATCGATCTCGATGAGGCCGTGTTCGGTCTTGAGCCGAGAAAAGACATCCTGCATCGCATGGTCGTCTATCAGCTCGCCAAGCGCCAGCAGGGCACGCATAAATCGAAGCCGCGGAACGAGGTGAAGGCGACTTCGAAAAAAATGCACCGCCAAAAAGGCACGGGCGGCGCGCGGCACGGCAACAAGGCCGCGCCCCAGTTTCGCGGCGGCGGCACGGCGCATGGGCCGCGCCCAAGGAGCCACGCGATCGCGCTGCCGAAAAAAGTCCGCCGTCTCGCCTTGAAGCACGCCCTTTCGGCGAAACGCGCGGCCAATGCGCTCGTCATTCTCGACGACGCGAAATTCGCCGAAGGCAAGACGAAGGCGCTGATCGAAAAATTCGGCGCGCTCGGCTTTTCGAACGCGCTCATCGTCGACGCCGAGATCGACCCGCCATTCGGCCTCGCGGCGCGCAATATTCCGAATATCGACGTGCTTCCTCTGGTCGGCGCCAATGTCTACGACATTTTGCGCCGCGAAAAGCTCGTCCTGACGAAGGCCGCCGTCGCCGGTCTTGAAGCGAGGCTCAAATGAGCGAAACGAAGAAAAAGAAAGCCGAAAAGAAGGCGCCGGTCGCCGAGCGCCATTTCGACACGATCATCGCTCCGATCATCACCGAGAAGTCGACGGTTGCTTCGGAAAACAATCAGGTTGTCTTCAAAGTGCCGCTCGCGGCGACGAAGCCCGAGATCGCCGAGGCGGTCGAGCAGCTCTTCAAGGTGAAGGTGAAGGCGGTCAATACGCTGCGCGTCAAGGGCAAGGTCAAGCAGTTCCGCGGCCAGCCCTATCGGCGCTCGACGGTGAAGAAAGCAATCGTGACCCTCGAAGAGGGCCATCAGATCGACGTGACGACGGGACTTTAACCGAGACGGGATACGGAAAATGGCGCTTAGAACATTCAATCCGACCTCGCCCTCCCGCCGCGGCCTTGTCATGGTCGACCGGAGCGAGCTTTATAAAGGCCGGCCGGAAAAGTCGCTGACCGAAGGGCTGATATCGAATGGCGGCCGCAACAATACGGGCCGCATCACCATGCGCCGGCGCGGCGGCGGGGCGAAGAATCTTTACCGCAAGGTCGATTTCAAACGCGCCAAGCACGACATCGAGGCGAAGGTCGAGCGGATCGAATATGATCCGAATCGCACCGCCTTCATCGCGCTCGTCAAATATCTCGACGGCGAGCTTTCCTATGTGCTCGCGCCGCAGCGCTTGAAAGTCGGCGACAAGATCATCGCCGGCGCTCGCGTCGACGTGAAGCCCGGCAACGCGATGCCGATGAAGGCGATGCCGGTCGGCACGATTATCCATAATGTCGAGATGAAGCCGGGCAAGGGCGGGCAGCTTGCGCGCGCCGCCGGCAATTACGCCCAGCTTGTCGGGCGGGACGGGCCCTGGGCTCAGCTTCGGCTGCAATCGGGCGAGGTCCGCCTCGTTCCAGGCGATTGCATGGCGACGGTCGGAGCGGTTTCGAATGCGGACCATCTGAACGAAACCGTCGGCAAGGCCGGCCGCCAGCGTCACAAGGGGAACAGGCCGTCCGTGCGCGGCGTCGCGATGAACCCGATCGACCACCCGCATGGCGGCGGCGAGGGACGGACGTCCGGCGGGCGCCATCCTGTCACTCCCTGGGGCAAAGGCGCCAAGGGCAATAAGACTCGCAAAAACAAGAAGACCGACAAATTGATCCTGCGCTCGCGCCATGCGCGCAAGGCGAAGTAAGGACGCTGGAGAAAAACAATGCCCCGTTCCGTCTGGAAAGGTCCCTTCATCGATCGCCACGTGCTTGAAAAAGCCGAAGAGGCGCGCGGCGGTCAGCATAAGGGCGGCATTAAGACCTGGTCGCGCCGGTCGACGATCCTGCCGCAATTCGTCGGGCTTACCTTCAATGTCTATAACGGCCAGAAATTCATTCCCGTGCATGTGACGGAAGATATGGTCGGCCACAAATTCGGCGAGTTCTCGCCGACGCGAACCTTCTACGGCCACGGCGCCGACAGAAAGGCGAAGAGGGCGTAAGTCATGGGCCAGAAGAAAAATACAAGGCGCGTCGACGACAACGCCGCTTTTGCGAAGGGCAAGCTCATCAAGACCTCGCCGCAAAAGCTGAACCTTGTCGCGCAACTGATCCGTGGCAAGAAGGTCGAAACGGCGCTTGCGGAGCTGACCTTTTCGAGAAAACGCGTCGCGAAGCAGGTCAAAGGCGTTCTCGAAAGCGCGATCGCCAACGCTGAGAACAATCACGACCTCGACATCGACGCGCTTGTCGTCGACCAGGCCTATGTCGGAAAGAATCTTGTGCTGAAACGCTGGAGCCCGCGCGGGCGCGGGCGCATCGGGCGCATCATGAAGCCGTTCGCTGAAATCACGATTGTCGTCAAAGAAATTGAGGAGGCCGCCTAATGGGGCAGAAGGTCAACCCGATCGGCCTCCGGCTCGGCATCAACCGGACCTGGGATTCGCGCTGGTTCGCGGGCAAGGGCGCTTATGGCGACCTCCTGCATGAGGACCTCGCGATCCGGAAATATTTGCAGGAGCGCCTAAAGCAGGCGGGCGTCTCGCGCATCATCATCGAGCGGCCGCACAAGAAATGCCGCGTGACGATCTACACCGCGCGCCCCGGCGTCGTCATCGGCAAGAAGGGCGCCGATATCGAAAAGCTGCGCCAGGAATTGTCGAAGCTTTCCTCTTCCGAGACGGTCCTCAATATCGTCGAGATCAGGAAGCCGGAGATCGACGCGACACTGGTCGCCGAAAACATTGCTCAGCAG
>JBFXBB010000212.1:0-5127 GCA_050183685.1 Amphiplicatus sp. | reverse complement strand
CGCGCCGCGGGCGTGTTCAGCGCCTATCGCCTCAAGGAAATAGGCATGACACTCCTCGATGGCGCCGCGATCGGCGAGGCTTTCGCGACCGGCGACGTTTGCCGGATCGCCAGCGCGGACAATATCGCCGACTTTAAGCAGGGCGCGATCCTCGTCACGGAAATGACCGATCCAGATTGGGTTCCAATCATGAAGAAGGCCGCGGCGATCATCACCGATCATGGCGGACGCACCAGCCACGCCGCCATCGTCAGCCGTGAACTCGGCCTTCCGGCCATCGTCGGGACGGGGCGCGCCATGACGACGCTCGCGGACGGCCAGACGGTGACCGTCTCCTGCGCCGAAGGGGAGACGGGATTTGTCTATGAGGGCGCGGTCGATTTCGAGAGCCGCGAACTCGACCTTTCAAGAGCGCCGAAGACGCGCACGAAAATCATGCTCAATCTCGCAAACCCCGCCGCCGCCTTCCGCTGGTGGCGGCTTCCAAGCGACGGGGTCGGCCTTGCGCGCCTCGAATTCATCATCGGCAATACGATCAAGATCCATCCGATGGCCCTCGCCCGCTTTGACAAGGTCGGGGACGACGAAGCGCGCCGTCAGATCGAAATTTTGACGACGGGATTCGCTGACAAGAGGGACTATTTCGTCGAGCTTCTCGCCGAAGGCGTCGCCAGGATCGCGGCCGCGCAGTATCCAAATCCGGTCATCGTGCGGCTCAGCGATTTCAAGACGAATGAATATGCGAACCTGATCGGCGGGCGCGGCTTCGAGCCGAAGGAAGACAATCCAATGCTCGGCTGGCGCGGCGCGAGCCGCTATTATCACGATGACTACCGCGCCGGCTTCGCCCTCGAATGTCAGGCGATGAAGCGCGCGCGGCAGACGATCGGCCTCGACAACGTTAAGCTCATGATCCCGTTCTGCCGAACCCTGCAAGAAGCCGACAAGGTGCTCGCCGAGCTCGCCGCGAATGGGCTGAAGCGCGGCGAAAGGGGGCTTGAAATCTATATTATGGCGGAGATCCCGTCGAATGTCATCCTTGCGGAGAAGTTCGCCAAACGTTTCGACGGGTTCTCCATCGGGTCAAACGACCTCACCCAGCTCGCGCTTGGCGTCGATCGCGACAGCGATCTTCTGAAGACGCTCTTCGACGAACGAAACGAGGCGGTGAAGGCCCTCATTGTCTCGTTGATTGAAAGGGCGCGCGCTCTTGGCGCGCCGGTCGGCATTTGCGGCCAGGCTCCGAGCGATCATCCCGACTTCGCCCAGTTTCTCGTCGAGCACAGGATCGACTCGATCTCGGTCAGCCCGGACAGCTTCCTCGCGGTCAAGGAGGCCGTCGCTGCGATTGAAGCAAGGCGGCAGGCGTAGCGGCATGGCGGATATCCTGACAGTCACCATCAATCCGGCGATCGATATCGCCGCCTCGATCGATCGACTCGAGGCGGATGTGAAACTGCGCTGCGCCGACCCGCATACCGATCCCGGCGGCGGCGGCGTCAATGTGGCGCGCGCCCTGAAAGCGCTTGGCGCCGATAGCGACGCCTTTGTCACCATCGGCGGACCGACCGGGGAGCTCCTTCTCCGACTGCTCGAAGGGGAAGGCGTCAACGTTCTTCGATTTCCGATCGACGGCGTCACGCGTCAAAGCTTCACCATCAATGAAACCGCGACCGGCAGACAATATCGATTCATTCTGCCGGGGCCCGACTGGAGCGAGCCTCTGTGGCGAAAGGCCCTCTCGGAAATCATCCGATTGTCGGCGGACAAGGCCTACGTCGTCCTGAGCGGCAGCCTCGCGCCGGGCGTGCCGGACGATTTCTATCTTCAGATCGCAAGGGGCATTGCGGACGCGCCCACGCGCATCATCCTTGACACGTCGGGTCCGGCGCTCGGCGCCGCTCTGAAGCAGGAGAGGTCCGCTTTTTTCTGTATCCGGATGAACCGGACGGAGGCCAAAGCCTTCGCCGGCTGCGATCTCGACTCACCGGAACACGCGCAAGCTTGCGCCCAAGAACTTGCCAAGAGAGATATCGCGCAAATCGTAATCGTGACGATGGGAGAAAAAGGCGCGGCGCTCGCCTCGGCGGAAGAGGCGTTCTTTGTGGCGGCGCCGCGCGTCGAGACGGTGAGCGCCGTCGGCGCGGGCGACTGCTTTGTCGCGGCTTTCACGCTTGGCCTGTCGCAAGGCTGGCCGCTGAAGCGCGCCGGCGGCTATGGCGCCGCCGCCGCCGCCGCGGCGATGATGACGCCGGCGACTGTGCTCTGCCGCCGCACCGATACGGATCGGCTTTTCGCCGAGATCCTTAAGGCAGGCCGCGCTTATTGATCGGCGTCAAGGCGACCTGTGTGGTCTGTTCGGATAATTGGTTCGCATTTCTGCAAACAGACAGGGGCCTCCTATGACAGGTCTTACCGTTTTTCGAAGCGCGCTCCTTTCCACATTCGCCGGCGCAAGCCTGCTCGGCGCGAGCACCTCTTCCGCCCCCGCCGAGGAACTTTACGAGAATCTCGATGTCCTCGGCGCGATCGAGTGCACGGTGAAGCGGGACATTCGGACCATGGTCCGATCCGATCGCCTATTGCGCTGCGTCTTCAAGGCCCATGGCGGCCTTCCCGATGTCGAAAAGCGTTATTTCGGCTCGGTCAGGGCCTTGGACGAAACATCCGCCTCGGTAGAAGGCGACGTGATCGCCTGGACCGTTCTTTCTCTGAAGGACGTCGATAACGCCGAGACTCCCGCCGACCCGATCACCGGCACCTATTCGCCCGCCTGCAACTTTTTGCGCACGGAATATGGGCTAAAAGAAAACTCGCTTTTCGGCGGAGTCGGCAGGAACATCGCGCTCGAACCGAGAGACGCCGAAGACTCGGCCGGAAGCCGCAATGTTGCCGCTGCGATCATCGCCTTTGAGATCTCGAAGTAAGCAGGCAGATGAATTCGTGATAAACAGGACTGGTGTCGCAGAGGTGCAGCTGTGGATTATTGGTTTCGTCTTGGCGATCATGGGATGCGTCAATGCGACCGAGCTAAAACCGGAGCGATGGGATCGTGATAATGTTGGGGCGCTTATCGCTGCTGTCAGCGGCGTTTCTGCGGATGGTTTGAATCCGACCGACTATGACGTCTCCGTTCTTGAAGCAGCGGTTCTTGCGGGCGATCAATCCGCGATTGACGAGGCTGCGACCGGCGTATTTTCGCAGCTAGCGACGGATCTTTCTCAGGGAAAAGTCGCGCCGGACGACCGACCTCTCTGGCATATTGAGCGTTCAGCGATCGATCTCGCCGTCATACGCGACGTCATGAATAAAGCGCTCGCCGAGCATCGCGTCGGCGAGGCGCTTGCGGCTTTCGTCCCGACGCACCCGCAATACAAGGGGCTAAGAGCTGCGCTCGGAAAGACACCCCTCGATGACGAGAAAACCGCGCGGCTGCGTGTCAATATGGAACGCTGGCGCTGGATGCCCCGCGAGCTTGGCTCTGACTATATACTCGTCAATGTTGCGGCCATTGACGTCATTGTTGTCAGGAACGGCGTTGAGATCGACCGCCGGAAAGTCATCATCGGCGCTCCCAAGCGGCCGACGCTGCAATTCTCGACAATGGCGCTCGGAGTCGCGTTCAACCCCATTTGGTATGTGCCGGCCGACATCGCCGAGGAGCAAGGGCTTCACGCCCTCCTCGAGCGTGATCCCGCCGCGGCGGCGAGACGCGGTTATTATCTCGGCCCCGATGGCGGCGTTCGACAAAAGCCTGGTCCCCGCAATGCGCTCGGCCGCATGAAGCTCCTGATGCCGAACCCCTTTGCCATTTTCCTCCACGACACGCCGGAGCAAACGCTCTTCAAGCGCGAGTCCCGCGCGCTCAGCCATGGTTGCATCCGCGTCGAGAACGCGCTCGATTTCGCGCATGTCTTGCTTGAGCCGGACTGGAGCGCGGACGCCATAGCCGATATCGTCGCCACAACGAGCACCGTGACCGTCGATTTCAAGACGCCAACTCCCGTTTACGTCGCCTATTTCACGGCGACGCCCAACGATGAGGGGACGGTCTCCTTCCAGCCGGACATTTACGGCCTCGACCCTTTCACGCTCTGCAAGATGGATGCCCGCGCGGCACCTAAGAGGTTTGCGCAAAGCGCGCTAAATGCTGAGCAAGGCTGCCCGACTGAAGCGCTTGACTAAAATTTTCCTGCAAAGAGGAGGCGCTGAGGCCCGAGTCTCTCCAGGACGTCGCCGAGCGCCGTTTCGGTCAGCGCAAAACAACCCTCGCTGCGGCCCAGCTTGCCGAACTTGTCTAGCATCGTTTGACTGACATACCATGCGGCGTGGATGACGATGGCGCGCGTCTCGGCGTTGGAGTTTTCAGCGTCGAGCCCGATAAGGCGCATCGCACGGCCATGCCTTCCGAAATAGATTTCGCCTGTGCGATAGGCGCCGAAGGACGTGGCGTTCGAGCCGACCTCGTTGGAAAACTGCCTCAACCATCCCGTATGGCCGGGATCCGATCCCCGCCCATGAGCGACAAGGAAAGAGGAAACCCTCCCATTCATCATGTCGATCAGATGAAAGCGAGGCCGCCAGGACGGCGCGGCGTAGTCGACGACGCCGACGACGTCCCTGTTCGGAATTTGCGACTCTCTCCCAACAAGGAGCCGGCGGGCAAGCGCGCCTACAGGTTCATCCGCGGCCCCCGGCTTGGCTCTCGCCAGGGAGAAGCCCGTGGCGCCGGCGGCGAAAATCGCGGCGCCGCCGTGGATCACGGATCGGCGGCAAATACCCGTCATAAAACTCCAACAGTCACTAGCCCTTGATTTTTACAAGCGGCAGCGCCCCGGCGCAACTGGCCCTCCCGCATCGCCTCCCTCGGCGCGGGCCGCGCTTTTCTTAGGGCCTATTGATGGAAATCAACCTTCGTCTCTCTTTCCCCGTTTATCAATTCCCTAGTCATGGCGGACGAGAAAGGATCTCACGACATGTCGTTCATGGCGCAGCATCCCAAAGCGATGCGCCAACCCCGCGAGGCGATTGACTTATCCCTCGCCCTCACCACGCCGAGCCACATTTTCGGGACGCCGAAATCTATTATCGAACGCAGCGACCTTGCGCGTTTCCGGAAAACGCAGA
>JBFXBB010000211.1:0-5141 GCA_050183685.1 Amphiplicatus sp. | reverse complement strand
CGCGAGTTCCTTGTAGACGATCGCGGGGCGGAAGCCGGCGAAGAGATTGAGGGTCTTTCTGAGGCCGAAAATCGCCTGCTCGGGCCGCAATTCGCGCGGCAGCGTATCGAGCGAGAAATCGCCGACGGCGCCGAAAAGCACGGCGTCCGAATCGACGGCGAGCTTGAGCGTCGCCTCCGGCAGCGGCCGGCCGAGGGCGCGATAGGCCGCGCCGCCGACAAGGGCCTCCTCGAAGGCGAGCGGCAGATTGAGCGCCTTGAGGACGCGCATCGCCTCGGCGACGATTTCAGGCCCGACGCCGTCTCCGGCGAGCACCGCAACTTTCTTCATGACGACAAAGACCCTTCCTTAGGCTGACGAGAGGCCGGTATATGCGGCTCCCGCGATTTCCTCAACGCAAAACCGTCCGGCGTCATCGGGCGCCGGCCGGCGCTTTCAGCATCGCCTCCAAGGCGCGTTTATCCGCGCGCGTGTTGATGTTAAAGAATTCCGTCGCGGGACCATCGTCCAAATCGACGCTCGCCGCGCCATTGGCCAACGCCCAGGCGGTCATGGCGCGCGCCCCCTCGTCGAGCGCGCGCGCCAGGGGCGCAAGGAGGCCGACCGACCACAGGCCGAACGCGGCATGAATCCTTCCCGCTTTTCTCGGCAACGCCGCCGCCGCGCCGGCGCCGTGAAGGCGCGATACGAGATCGTCGGGAAAAAACGGCGTGTCGCAGGCGAAGGTCGCAAGATAGTCGATGTTCGGGAGCGAGGCCGCCCAGCAAAGCCCGGCGTGAAGCCCAGCGAGCGGCCCCGCCTCGCGATAGCGGTCGACGAGAACGGGGAGGCCGCGCTCTGTCGGCGCCGCGCCTGCGGCTCTGCTGATCGCGAGCGTCTGCGTCATCGGCGCCGCGCGGGCGATGACATGGTCGATCAGCGCGCGCCCCTGAAGCATCGACTCTTCTTTGGCGCCGCCGAACCGCATTGCGCGGCCGCCTGCGAGAATAAGACCGGCGACGGGAAGCGCCGTCCTCATGCCGCGCCGAAGCCCATAGGCGAGAGCGCGACGCATTCGACGATTTCTCCGGCGCCGGCCGCCGGCGCGCCGCTCGGACGGCGGATGAGCGCGCCCGCGCCGGCGAGCGGCAGCAGGAGCGAAGAATCCTGGTCGGGGAAGGGGGCGACGAGGACGCGCCCGTCCGTGTCGAGGCGCGCCGCGGCGCGGAGATAATTCTCGCGCGGCCCATTGGCGCGGAGCGGCGCTTCAAGCGCCGCGTGAAAGCGCATGGCGGACCCGGCGCCGCTCATCGCGTCGATCAGCGGACGGAGAAAAAGGAGCGCGCAGACGATCGCCGAGGCGGGATTGCCGGGAAGGCCGAGAACGCGCGCCGATCCGAGCCGGCCGAACCAGGTCGGCTTGCCCGGCTTCACGGCGATCTTTTGGAAAACAAGCGCGCCGCCCGCCTCCGCGAACGCCGCGCGGACATAGTCATGCGCGCCGACCGAGGCCCCGCCGATCGGAACGATGATATCGGCGTCCGCGCCGGTCTCGTATTTTTCAAGGATCGAGGCCGGCGAATCCGCCGCCCGGCCGAGATAGCGGGGCTGCGCGCCCCAATCGGCGATGAGTCCTTCGAAGGCGAAGCGGTTCGACCCGACGATCTCGCCCGGGCCGAGCGCGGCGCCGGGCTCGGCGAGTTCGTCGCCATTGTCGAAATAAGCCACGACCGGGCGCCGCGCGGCCTTGACGCGCGCGACATTCGCCGCGGCGATCAGCGCGAGGTCGATCGGCGTAAGGCGGACGCCTTTTTTCTTGAGGACGTCGCCTTTTTTGAAGTCGACGCCGGCGCGGCGAATATTGGCGCATTCGGCCTGCGCGGCGCGGATGACGACTTTGTCGCCGTCCCGCTCGGCCTCCTCCTGAATGACGACATGGTCGGCGCCGTCGGGAACGACGCCGCCGGTGAAGATGCGGATCGCCTCGCCGGGTCCTAGCCTCAAGGCGCCGCCGCGCCCCGCGCGCGCCTCGCCGACAAGCTTGAGGCGCGCCCCGGCCTTGCAAGCCTCGTCGAACCTCACGGCGTAGCCGTCCATCGCGGAAGCGGCGAAAGGCGGTTGCGTCAGCGCCCCAACGATATCTTCTGCGAGAATGCGCCCCGAAGCCTCCGCCAGGGCGACCTCCTCCGCCGGCGAGGGCGGCGCGGCGGAACGGATGGTTTCAAGCGCCTCGTCTACCGTCAGCATACGTATTAAACGCCCAAAGCCTCACCGCCGAAAATCGCCCGACGCGCCGCCGGCCTTTTCGATGAGTTCGACCGCGCCGATCGTCATCGCCTTGTCGACGGATTTCGCCATGTCGTAAACCGTCAGGCACGCAACGGAGACAGCGGTCAGGGCCTCCATCTCGACGCCGGTGCGGCCCGTCGTCTTCACCGTCGCCGTCACCTCGATCGCCCGCGCGCCGTCGTCAAAAGCACATGCCACTTTGACGGAAGAAAGCGGCAAGGGATGGCAGAGCGGGATAAGATCGGCCGTCTTTTTCGCCGCCATGACGCCGGCAAGCTCGGCGACGGCGCAGATATCGCCTTTCTTGACGCCGCGCGCGCGGATTTCCGCATAGGCATCCGGCGAGAAGGAAATGCGCCCGCGGGCGACGGCGCGCCGGTCCGTGATCTCCTTCGCCGAAACATCGACCATCCGCGCCCGGCCTTTTTCGTCGAAATGCGTCAGGTCCGCCATCTTCACGTTTCCATAAGGCGCGGCATCAGCTCGACGAGATTGCAGGGCATATGCCGGGAATCGAGCTGCCAGGAGATGACCTTGTCCCAGCCGTCCTTGACGGCCCCGGTCGAGCCGGGAAGCGCGAAGATGAAGGTTCCCTTCGCAAGGCCCGCCGTCGCGCGCGATTGCAGCGTCGAAAGGCCGACGCTTTCAAAGCTGACCTGATGGAAAATAACGGAAAAACCTTCGATCACTTTTTCAAACAAGGGGCTGAGCGCCTCAGGGGTGACGTCGCGGCCCGTAAGGCCCGTTCCGCCCGTCGTGATGACGACGTCGATCGTCGGATCGTCGATCCAGGCCTTCACCGCCGCCTGAATTTCCGCCTTGTCGTCCGGCGCGATCTTGCGGTCCGCGAGGACATGGCCCGCCGCCTCGATGCGCCCGGCGAGCGCGGCGCCGGAGGTGTCGCTCGCAAAATCGCGGCTGTCGGTCACCGTGAGAACGGCGATCCGCACCGGGACGAAAGCGAGGGTCTCGTTTATGCCGTGCATATCAGCTCCATCGCGCCCGGTCTCTATAGTCTTCCGCGCGGGGCTCGATCCAGCGGGCGCCGTCCTCGCGCAGCTCCTTCTTCCAGAAGGGCGCGTCGGTTTTCAGAAAGTCCATCAGGAAATCGCAAGCCTCGAAAGCCGGGCGCCGATGCGCCGCCGCCGTCGCGACGAGAACGACCGGCTCGCCCGCGCGCGCCTCGCCGACCCGGTGGACGATGCGGAGCGCCGTCAGCGGCCAGCGGCCCCTCGCCGTTTCGGCGGCTCTCCGAATGGCCGCCTCCGTGAGGCCCGGAAAATGGTCGAGATGGAGCGCCCGCACGCCCCCCTCGCTCCGCACGAGGCCGATGAAAGACGCGATGGCGCCGGCCCCGCCTGTTTCACGTGAAACAGCCGATAAATGCGCATAAGGGTCAAAAGAACAAGGCTCTAAGAGAATCATCTCACCCTCCGCTAAAGGGAGGGAGAAAGGCGATCTCAACCGTCGCGCCGATCGGCGCCGACAGATCGACGATCGCTTCATTGACCGCGACGCGAAGCCTCATCCGGCTCGCCGCCTCGGCGAAGGCGGGATCGGCCGCCGCGAGATGATCGAGAAGCGCGCCGGCGCTCTCGACGCCCTCGGGAAGCGCGATCGTCCGCGCGCGCCCCATGACGTCGCCGAGCGGGCCGAAGAAAAGGAGGCGCGGCACGGCTAGCCCCCCGTCGCCGACATGAAGCGCGGCGTCGCCGGGGCCGCGCCGCGCCGCTCGATCGCGAAATCATGGCCCTTGGGCTTTCGCGTCATCGCTTCGTCAAGCGCGGCCGAGAGCGCCGCCGGCCCGCCCGCGCGGAGCGCGGCGCGCAAATCGGCGCGGTCTTCCTGCCCGAGGCACATGAAAAGCTGGCCGGTGCAGGTGACGCGCACGCGATTGCAGCCCTCGCAAAAATTATTCGTCAATGGCGTGATGAAGCCGAGCCGGCCGCCGGTCTCGGCGACACGGACATAGCGCGACGGACCGCCGGTGCGATGGTCGATCGGCGTCAGCGTGAAACGCGCTTCGAGCGCGCGCCGAACCTCCGAGAGCGGCGCATATTGATCGAGGCGGTCTTCGTCGACATCGCCCATCGGCATGACTTCGATCAGCGTGATGTCCATGTCCTTTCCATGCGCCCATTCGATCAGCGACGGGATCTCATCGAGGTTTCGGTCCCTCAAGGCGACGGCGTTGATCTTCACGCAGAGCCCGGCGGCGCGCGCGGCCTCGATCCCTTCAAGCGTCTTGGCGAGGGCGTCGCGCCGCGTGATCCTGGCGAAGGTCGCCCGGTCGCGCGTGTCGAGCGAGACATTGACGCGCTCGACGCCAAGCGCCTTCAGCCTCGCCGCATAAGGGGCGAGCTGCGTCGCATTGGTGGTGAGCGTCAGCTCGTCGAGCGCGCCTTCCCGCAAATGCCGGGCGAGACGCTCGACGAGATGCATGACATTGCGGCGGACGAGCGGCTCGCCGCCGGTGAGCCGGATCTTGCGGACGCCGCGCGCGACAAACGCCGTCGCGACCGCGTCGAGTTCTTCGAGCGTGAGGAGACTGGCCTTCGGCTCGAAATGCGCGTCCTCGGCCATGCAATAGGCGCAGCGAAGATCGCAGCGATCCGTCACCGATAGCCGCAAATAGGTGATGCGCCGGCCAAACCGGTCGACAAGCGGCGCGCTTAGGGCATCAGTCGCTTCCATCGTCATCCTGTCACCACACGCCAGATCAGCCGCACGGCCACAAAAAGAATCACCACGCCCGTCAGCTTCTTGATCGCGCCCGAGGGCAGCCGGTTCGCCGCAAGAAAGCTTCCGACGGCGCCGCCCATCGCCACGCTTAGCGGCAGCGGCCAATAAGCATAGAGCGCCGAGAGGCGGCC
>JBFXBB010000210.1:0-5142 GCA_050183685.1 Amphiplicatus sp. | reverse complement strand
CCTAATATCGTCTGCAGAAGACGCGAAAGACTGTCCGCAGAGCGACCTCGATTGCGCGGCGCGGCCGCCCGCGCCGAAAGGGTCGGTGCTCATTTCCAGATTGATGTGCCGGCGCCCGGACGACCCAAGCGCGACCACCTCGCGTCGACCCGCTCGATGACCTCGTCCGACATTCTGATCTCGCGTCCCCATTCGCGCGCGGTTTCGGGCGGCCATTTATTCGTCGCATCAAGCCCGATCTTCGAACCGAGGCCGGGCTCGGGGCTTGCGAAATCGAGATAGTCGATCGGCGTGTTCTCGATCAGCGTGATGTCCCGCGCGGGATCCATGCGCGTTGCGATCGCCCACATGACGTCCTTCCAATCGCGCGCATTGATATCGTCGTCAACGACGATGATCCATTTCGTGTACATGAATTGGCGGAGATAGGACCAAGCCGCCATCATCGCGCGCTTGGCGTGCCCAGGATAGGCCTTGCGCATGCTGATGACGGCGATGCGATAAGAGCAGCCCTCCGGCGGCAGCCAGAAATCGACGATCTCGGGAAATTGCTGGCGCAGCAATGGGATGAAGACTTCATTCAAGCCCTCGCCGAGAACGCTCGGCTCGTCGGGCGGGCGCCCGGTGAAGGTCGACAGATAAATCGGGTCCTTGCGCATCGTTATGGCGTCGACGGTGAAGACCGGAAAACGCTCGACGGCGTTGTAATAGCCGGTATGGTCGCCATAGGGCCCTTCATCGGCATAATCGTCGAGCGACACATGGCCTTCGAGGACGATCTCGGCTTCGGCGGGGACAAGGAGCGGGACCGTCCGGCATCGGACAAGCTCCGTCTTGCGCCCGCGCAAGAGCCCGGCGAAATGATATTCGGACAGCGTGTCTGGCACAGGGGTCACGGCGGCGAGAATGACGCCCGGATCGGCGCCGATGACGGCGGCGGCCGGCAAAGGCGCAGGCTTTTCGTTTTTCCAACGCCGGTGCTGCTGCGCGCCGCCGCGATGCGCGAGCCAACGCATGATCGCCTTGTTCCGGCCGATCTTCTGCATACGGTAGACGCCGAGATTATGGTCGTCCTCGCGGCGCTCGCCCGGGCCTTTCGTGACGACGAGCGGCCAGGTGATCAGGGGCGCGGGCTCGCCCGGCCAGCAGGTCTGGATCGGAAAGAGATCGAGATCGACCGCCTCGCCTTCGAGGACGGTCTCCTGGCATGGCGCGCCGGCGGCGCGCACCGCCGGCTTCATCGCCAGAACTGTCTTGGCGAGGGGAAGGAGACCCAGCGCCTCTTTGAGGCCGCCCGGCGGCTCTGGCTGGCGCAGAAAGGCGAGCATCTCGCCGACGGCCCTCAGGGCGTCCGCCGCTCTTCCCTCGCCGCCAGCCCCAAGCGTGACCCCGCGGGAGACCCGCTCCACCGTTCCGAAAAGATTGACCAACGCCGGGATCGAGGAAATCGAGCCGTCCGCCTTGACCGGCTTTTCGAACAGCACCGCGGGTCCCGCTTCAGCTAGGAGCCGGGTCTGTATCTCGGTCATTTCGAGGACCGTGGAGACCGGCTCGCTGACGCGGACAAGCTCGCCCGCCGCCTCCAGCATGTCCATGAAGTTTCTTAAGGATCGATAAGCCATTGCGCGCCGGCTCCCGCTTAGGCCCGGATTACAAAAATGTGTATCGCCTAATTAATTCTATGTTTCAGGTTTTTCTTTACGTTCGACGCCTTCGGCCCTATTTGTTTCTCTGGGGCGTTCTTCATTCCGAGCCGCGATTCTGGTCGGCCGGCGTCGGGTCGCGTTCTTGGGAGTAGCGTTCGGCATGCTGCCGATTGTTCACCAGTTGGTCGGAGGCGCGCTTGTCGTCAGCGGCGCCATTCTCACGCCGACGCCCATCCCCATCGGTCTTATTCTTCTCACAATCGGCTTGGCGATGCTGGCCCCCTATATGCCGCCAGTGCGTCGACTCGTCCGCGCTGTTCGGGGAAAATGGCCGCATGTGGATAGTTCCCTGCGCCGGCATCGTCACCGCTTCCCGGAAGTGATCCGCGCGACGATCGACAAGACCTGTCCCAAGGCGCCGGCGGAATAGCGCCTTGGCGCGGGCGCGCCGCTCGACAGGCGCGACATGGGGGGATGAGGCTCCATGCAGATCGCCATTCTCGAAACCGGCGAGCCGCCGGCGCCGCTGGCGAATCGCTTTGGCGCCTATCCCGCGATGATGGAAACCATGCTCGCGCCCCTTGCGCCGGACCTTTCTTTCACCGCCGTCCGTGTCTTTGACGAAGGCGCGCCGCCCCCCGTCGGATCGGTCGACGGCGCCCTTATCGCCGGCTCTCCGGCGGGGGTCTATGAGCAACACGCCTTCATTGCGCCCCTCGAAGACTTCGTTCGTCGCATGGCGGGCTCTGGAAAGCCTGTCGTCGGCATTTGCTTCGGTCATCAGCTCATGGCGCAGGCCTTCGGCGGACGGGTCGAGAAATCGGCCAAGGGCTGGGGCGTCGGTCTGCAGGATTATCGGGTGGTCGGAAACGGCGCATGGATGACGCCGCGGGCCGCGCGCGTCGCCTGCGCCGCCTCGCATCAGGATCAGGTCGTCGAGGCGCCGAAGGGCGCCGCGCGGCTGCTCGAATCGGATTTTTGCCCCTATGCCGGCCTTGCCTATGCTGAAGGGTCGGCGATTTCGTTTCAAGCGCATCCTGAATTCGATCATGATTTCGCCGCCGCCCTTTTACGCCAGCGCGAGGAGCGATTGCCGGGGGCCCTGTTCGGAAAGGCGCTCGCCAGCCTCGCCAAGCCGTCGGACCGCGCCGTGATCGCCCGCTGGATCGCCAATTTCTTCCTTCAACCGGCGGGAATGATGACCTCTGAGGCGCAGAAATGGGGCAAGGGCGCCGCGGCCGAGACGGCAGGCGAATAGTTGCGCCGCGCGCCGCGAGCCTCTATTTCCGCCCCATGACGGACGACGAAGCGCACGCCATTCTCGACAGCCTTTTGAAGGACGCGCGCGCCGCCGGCGCCGGCGCCGCCGACGCGCTCCTTTATAACGCGGTCTCCTCGGGCGTTTCCTGGCGCCTCGGCAAGCTCGAAGATGTCGAGCGCTCCGAGGGGCGCGATCTCGGTCTGCGAATCCTGTGCGGCCGGCGCCAGGCGAGCGTCTCGACGACGGATATGTCAAAACCGGCGTTGAAAGATCTGGTCGAGCGCTGCGCCGCGATGGCGAAGGCCGCGCCGGAAGACCCCTATTGCGGCCTTGCGCCCGCCGAGCGGCTGGCGCGTCCGCCCTTTCCCGAGCTCGATCTCGGCGATTTCGACGAGCCGGCGGCCGAAACCTTGAAAGCGCGCGCGGCGGCGTGCGAAGCCGCCGCGCTCGCCGTCAAGGGGATCGTCAACTCCTCCGGCGCCGGCGCGAGCTATGGCGAGACGCGCCGCTGGTTCGCAACGAGCCACGGCTTTTTCGGCGCCTCGGGCGGCTCGCGCCATTCAGTCTCCGTCAGCGTCGTCGCCAAGGACGCGAAGGGCATGGAGCGCGACTACGACTATGATTCAAAGACGCATTACGCCGACATGCGCGCGCCGGATGCAATCGGGACGCGCGCCGGCGACCGGGCGGTTAAGCGCCTGTCGCCGCGAAAGCTCAAAAGCCAGACGGCGTCCGTCCTTTATGACAAGCGCGTCGCTGATTCGCTTCTCGGCCACCTCGCCGGCGCGGCGAACGGCGCGGCGATCGCGCGCGGCGTCAGCTTTTTGAAGGCGAAGAAAGGCGAGACGATCTTCCCCGCCGGGATGAATGTCATCGACGATCCCCATATCAGACGCGGCCACGGCTCGCGTCCCTTTGACGGCGAAGGCGTCGCCGCGTCGCGACTGAAGCTCATCGATAACGGCGTGTTGACCGACTGGCTGATGAATTCGGCGCAAGCGCGGCAATTGGCGCTCGAAACGAATGGACGCGCGACACGGGGGCTTTCCGGCGCGCCCGGCTCCGGCTCGACCAATCTTTATCTCGAACCCGGCGTAAAGAGCGTTGACGCGCTTCTCGCCGAGGCGCGCAAGGGGCTTTTCATCACCGAAATGTTCGGACCCCAGGTAAACGCCAATAACGGGGATTACTCCGTCGGCTGTTCAGGTTTCTGGTTCGAGAACGGCGCGCCCGCCTTCCCGGTCAGCGAGATCACGGTCGCCGGCAATCTCCTCGCCATGTTCGCCGCGCTCGTCGCCGCCGACGATCTTGAATTCACCGGCGCGACGAACGCGCCGAGCCTCCTTGTCGGCGAGATGACGATCGCGGGAGACTGAAATGAGCGAGCAACTTCTTCATCTGGTCTTCGGCGGCGAGCTTGAAAACCTTCAGGAGGCTCGCTTTCGGGATTTAAACAAGCTCGATATCGTCGGCATATTTCCCAACTACGCCGAAGCTGAAAAAGCGTGGCGCGCAAAGGCGCAAGCCACCGTCGACAACGCGCATATGCGCTATTTCATCGTGCATTTGCATCGCCTGCTCGACCCCGATGGCGACGGGAAACTTTGATTGCCGGACCTATACTCAAGAGAGGATTTGAAGACTCCCGCAGGACGCCGGCGCGTCTGGCGCGGCTTGATGCTTGGCGACCACGGGATCGTCCGGCTTTTCTACGACAATTCGCATGTCGTCGCGCCGGGCAAAATGTGGCGCAGCTTTCAGCCCTCCCCCCATCACTTGCAACGCTGGCGCGACAAGGGCGTTAAAACAATCGTCAATTTGAGGGGCGACGCGCCGAGCGCCTATTTCCTCCTTGAGGAGGAAGCATGCGCCAAGCTCGGCCTCGCCTTCAAAGTCTTTCGCGTTTTATCGCGCGAAGCGCCTGGCAAAGATGTCCTTAATGGCGCCAGAAAGCTCTTTCGCGAAATCGAATATCCCGCCGTGATGCATTGCAAATCCGGCGCTGACCGCGTCGGGCTGATGTCGACGCTTTACCTCTTTTACGAAGAGGGCTGGCCGCTCGACAAAGCCATGACGCATTTGTCGCTCCGCTATGGCCATGTCCGGCAGGGAAAAACCGGCGCGATCGATCATGCGCTGGAGCAATATATCGTTTATGCGAGGCGCGAGGGAATCGACCTCGCCTCGCCGGACGCTTTCCTCAAATGGGTCGACGAGGTTTATGACCATGTCGCG
>JBFXBB010000209.1:0-5147 GCA_050183685.1 Amphiplicatus sp. | reverse complement strand
TTCGCCGCATCGCCTATTTTCTCGACCGGCCGGACGTGCTCGCGCGCTATAAGGTCCGGATCGAGGCGGACAAGGCGCGCTATCCCGTCCTCCTCGCCAATGGGAATCCGATCGACAGCGGCGACCTTGCGGCCGGGCGCCATTTCGCGCTGTGGGAGGACCCCCATCCGAAGCCGTCCTATCTTTTCGCCCTGGTCGGGGGCGATCTCGTCGCCGCCGAGGACCAGTTCACGACCCGGTCGGGCCGGCAGGTTGCGCTCAAACTATTCGTCCAGCCGCAGAACAAGGACAGATGCGCCTATACGCTCGACGCCCTGAAGCGCGCGATGCGCTGGGACGAGGAGGCGTTCGGACGCGACTATGATCTCGACATTTTCATGATCGTCGCTGTCGACCATTTCAATTTCGGCGCGATGGAGAACAAGGGCCTCAATATTTTCAACTCGGCCTATGTGCTCGCCTCGCCCGAGACGGCGACCGACGCCGACTATGAGACGATCGAGTCGATCGTCGCGCATGAATATTTCCATAACTGGTCGGGCAATCGCGTGACCTGCCGCGACTGGTTCCAGCTCTGCCTGAAGGAAGGCTTCACCGTTTTCCGCGACCAGCAATTCTCGGCGGCGATGCGCTCCGAGGCCGTACAGCGCATCAAGGAGGTGCGCCGGCTCTGGGCGAGCCAGTTCCCCGAAGACGCCGGCCCCCTCGCCCATCCGCCGCGGCCCGAAAGCTACATCACCATCGACAATTTCTATACGGCGACGGTCTATGAGAAGGGCGCCGAAATCGTCCGCATGATGAAGACGCTTCTGGGTCCGGAAAAATTCCGCAAGGGGTGCGACCTCTATTTCGCGCGCCATGACGGAACGGCCGCGACGGTCGAGGATTTCGTCAGGGCGATGGAAGACGCGAGCGGCGCAGATTTCTTGCAATTCCGCCGCTGGTATTCGGACGCCGGGACGCCGACGCTGACGGTCCGCGAAAATTACGACCCGCAATCGGGCGCCTTCACGCTCGACCTTGCGCAGAAAACAATGCCGACGCCCGGCCAGAAGGAGAAATTGCCGCGCCATATCCCCGTCGCCTACGCCCTTTACGACCGGCGAAGCGGCGCGCCGCTCGAACAAGGCGTCGCGGAATTGAAGGAAGCGCAAGCGCGCCTGACGCTCGGACCGTTTAAGGAGCGGCCGGCCGCCTCGCTGCTCACGGGCTTTTCGGCGCCGGTGCGGCTCGACCGCGAGCTCACGCTCGACGACCGGCTGTTCCTCGCCGGCCGCGACGGCGATCTTTTCAATCGCTGGGCGGCGACGGAAGGGCTTTGGCGCGATCTGTGTCTCGCCGAGGCCGGCCTGAAGCCGATGAAAGACAGGGACGACGCGTTTGCGCGTTTCGCCGCCGCGCTTGGCGCCTCGCTCGCCGAGGCCGAGAAGGATCGCGCCCTGACGGCCGAGCTCTTGCGCTGTCCGAGCGAAGCCGATCTCGCGCGGAGCGCCGAGCTGATCGATCCCGCCGCGATCACGCAGGGTCGCAAGGAGACGCGCCGGCGCATCGCCGAGAGCCTGAAAAACGATCTCCTCTCCCTCTATAAAGCCGCGCGCTCGAACGCGCCTTTCGAGCCGAGCGCGGCGCAGGCCGGCGCGCGGGCGCTTAAAAACGCGGCGCTCTCGCTCCTTGTCGCGGCGGGCGAGGACGCGCTCGCCTTCGACCAGGCGCGCGCCGCCGCCAATATGACCGACGAAGCGGCCGCGACCGCGGCGCTCGCCGCCGCCGAATCGGGCTTCCGCGAGGAGGCGCTCGCGCGCTTCTATGCGCGCTGGAAAAACGATCCGCTGGTCGTCAATAAATGGCTTGCCTGGCGCGCCCTCGCGCCGCAAGACGCGCTCGGCGAAATCAAGGCGCTCCTCGCTCACGCGGCCTATGACCCAGGCAATCCGAACAAGGTCCGTTCGGTCCTTGGCGTTTTCGCCCGCGAAAATATCGGCGGATTTCATAGCGCGGATGGCGAGGCTTACCGATTCTTCATCGACGAGGTCCTGGCGATCGACAAGCGCAACCCGCAGCTCGCCGCCCGGCTCGCCACCTCTGTGGAAAATTGGCGGCGGCTTGAGCCGACGCGGCGCGCGCTCGTTAAGAAAGAGCTGGAGCGTTTGACCGTGAAGGCGGGGATTTCCGCCAATCTTTACGAAGTCGCCTCGCGCCTCGTTAACGATTAGAGAGCGCCGCGATGGATCTTAATCATCGCATTGCGGCCCATCCTTCGTGACGCGGCCTTCGGCCGCTCCTCAGGATGAGGCCCGTTTTGTCGCGGCTGGGGAAAGCTGTCGCAACTGGGGAAAGCCTCATCCTGAGGCGGCGCGAAGCGCCGTCGCGAAGGATGGGCCGCGGGGAGCGCGGCCATTGATTCGCGCGTGACATCGCCGCGCGAATGGGAATAGTTTCCAAAGCGTAAACGGCCGCCCGATTGGGCCGGACGCTCGCCTATTTGTTATCGGAAACCGGACTCGATGGCGGCTGAGAGCGATCGGAAGGAAGGCGAAGAGCTGACGGCGCGCGCCGAAGCGCTGTCGCCGCGCCGGTTGATGATCCTGACCGGCGCCTTTCTCGCCGCGCTCGCCATTTTGATCTTCATTCAGCTCCGCGAAGAGAGGACGGCGCGCGCGACCGAGACCGCGCTCCGCGTCGCGCTCGCCGCGACCGACTGCACGAGCGGAATGAATGTCGCGATCATGACCGGCGGGTCGGTGAGAGAGACTCTCGCGCAATGCCATCCGGGCGGGCGCGCCGCGCTCTATCATCTCTCGGCGACGGGCGACATCCTCGCCGCCTTCGGCGCGACCGACGCCGTCAATCTCGACGCCGCGACGGCGCAGGCGATGACATTGTCCGCGCGCGGCGAGGGCGTTCTCGATCTCGCGACCGGCAAGGCCGCGAGCGCCTGGCGCGCGCTCGACAATGGCGAAATCCTGCTCGTCGCCGCGCCCGCGGGCGATCTTTACAATCGAACGCCGGTCTGGCTCGGCTACGCCTTGATCCTCATTGCGATCACGCTCGTCGTCGCTTCGCTGATGGCGGCGTTCCTGCGTCAAAGCCGGACGGCGCTCGACGCCGCAGGCGCCGTCGACACGTTAAAGCTCTATGCGGACGCGCTCGCCGGCGGGCGGTGCAGCCCGTGGTTCTATGACGGCCGCGCGCGCACGGTGACGCTCGCCCGGACGCTGCTCGAACCCTTGGGGCTCGGCGCGCGCGACCGCGTCTTCACGCTGCGCGAAATCTCCGCGCTCGTTCACCAGCACGATCTTAGAACCGCGCTCGCCATCCTGACGGGCGAGGCCTCCGGCGTCAGCGAGGGCGTCGTCAGAATGCGCGAGCCTTCAGGCGCCTGGTCGCGCATTCATTTGCGCACCGCCCCCGACGCGACCCGCTTCAAGCGCGCCGGCGTCGCCTTCGATCTCGCCGGCGCGAAAAGCGCAACCCCCGCGACCGCCATCGCCGAATCGCGCCTCAAGGACGCGATCGAATGCATTCCGGAGGCCTTCGTCCTCTGGGACGCGCAAGGCCGCCTCGCGATCTGGAACAAGCGCTTTCACGCGATCTTCCGCTTTTCGGAACGCGCGCTGCATCCAGGACTCCTGCCGAGCGAGGTCGCAACGCTCGCGGGCGTGCGCGGCGACATCATCACCGGCTATTTCGCGCCGCAATCGCCGATCGAGGAAGCGAGCGTCGAGGTCGGGCTGCCGGGCGATCGCTGGGTGCATATTTCGCGGCGGCGCACCGCCGAGGGCGGCCTTGTGTGCCTCGCCTCGAACGTCACCGATTTGAAACGGCGCGCGCGCGCCCAGAAGAAGAAGGAGCGCGAGCTCAAATCGACCGTCGCCGATCTCGAAGCCTCGCGGGCGAAGCTTTCAGAAACGATGCAGAATTATGAATTCGAGCGGCACCGCGCCGAGGAAGCGAGCCGCTCGAAAAGCGAGTTCCTCGCCAATATGAGCCATGAATTGCGCACGCCCCTAAACGCGATCAACGGCTTTTCGGAAATCATGCAGTCCGAACTCTATGGACCGATCGGCGACGCGAAATACAAGGAATATGTCAACGACATCCTGGCGAGCGGACGCCATCTGCTTGAGCTTATCGACGACATTCTCGACATGTCGAAGATCGAGGCGGGACGGATCGAGCTTGAGCCGAAGCGCGTCGAGCTTGAGCGCATATTGCAGGAAAGCATCCGCCTCGTCGCCAAGCGCGCGAGCGACGCCGGCGTCAAGCTCACCGCCTCTTTCGCGCACGCCCCGGCGATCTTCGCCGATGCGCGCGCCGTCAAGCAGGTCACGCTCAATCTTCTGTCGAACGCCGTCAAATTCACGCCCGAGGGCGGCGAGGTGACGGTGACGGCCGAGGCCGATCTCGACGGCGTTACGGTCATCGTCGCCGATTCAGGCAGCGGCATCGACCGGGGCGAATTAAAACGGCTCGGCGCGCCTTTCGCGCTTGTCGAGGATCATTTTTCGAAAAGCCGGCGCGGCTCGGGGCTCGGCCTCGCCCTCTCAAAATCCTTGATGGACCTGCAAGGCGGCATTCTCGCAATCGCGAGCCAAAAGGGCCGCGGCACGGTCGCCTGCGCGACTTTCCCACGGCGGAAAGACGCAAAAGTCCGCCTGCCGCAATTCATCCGCAATGAAGCGCATGTGCTGACGGGCCCCCGCGCCGAGCCGCGCGCGGCGGCGCCCAAAGCGGCGGAATAAAGAGCGGACGGCATAGAGCGCCGGGCGATCAATCTGAATCATCCGCTTCTTCCCACGCCATCCCCGCGCGGGCTTTCCTTCTTCCCAAGGAGAGGGGCGAAAGCCCGCGCGCGCCTGCCCAAGCCGAAATCAACGCCGCCTTAATTACTCTTCCTGCGGACGGTCTGGCGGGGGCGGCGCGTCTTCGCGCTCGTCGCGATCGCGCCAATATTTCTCGGCATAGCGCGCCGCTTCCTCGACAAGCGCTTTTCGCTTCGCGGGCGGCAGCGCCTCGAACGCGTCGATCATCAATGATCCGACTCTGCTGTTGCGCGCCGTCTCCGCCTCAAGCAGCGCGGAAAGCCTCGCCTCGGCCGCGGCGCGATCGAAAGGATCGGCCGAAAGCGCGTCGCCAAGCGCGCCGCG
>JBFXBB010000208.1:0-5251 GCA_050183685.1 Amphiplicatus sp. | reverse complement strand
CTTCACGACCGCGGCGTCGTCGCGAGCGCGAAGATGGGATGACAATCATGCGTATACAGAAGGAACTGCCCTTTAATGAATGAACTGCTCGAACGCGCTAACTTGGCGGTCGGCGCGGCGCGCGACTATCTTGGCGCGGCGCGGCGCGCAGTGTCGGCGCATCTTGCAGGCGACGACGGACGACCGGATCGGGCGCGGTTCGACTCAGAGCAGCGCCGGCTGCACGCGCTCGCTTGGACTGCGACCGTCGTCGAGGCGTTGGTCCAATTATGCGCCTGGGCCGAGCGGGCCCGGCAGAAAGGGCTGGCCGGGGAAGGCGAGGGGCTGCTGCTCCAGCTCGGCATGGCGGAATATCTGGCGCAACTTATCGGCGGACTGCCGATGTCTCAGAACGAGCTTGCCCGTCCGTCTGACATGGACGCCGGAGACGCCGCCGCGCGACTGGCGGCCGATCCTGCCGCAGCGTGGTTCCTTCAATCCGGCGCCGGCGCTGATGCGCGCCGGCAGATAGCGCGGCTCCTGAAAGACGATTGGCGGCCCTGCGAACAGCTCGGGGACGAAGCCCTCGATGCGGTGCGCGAGCAATTCCGGCGCTATGCGGCCGAGCGCATCGCTCCCTTCGCGCACGCCTGGCATCTCGCCGACGACCTGATACCGATCGAGGTCGTCGCCGAAATGGCCGAGCTTGGGGTCTTTGGGATTTGCATTGATCCCGAATATGGCGGTCTCGGACTTGGCAAGCTCGCTATGTGCGTTGTCACGGAAGAGCTGAGCCGCGGCTGGATCGCGGCAGGCTCGCTCGGGACCCGCTCGGAGATCGCCGGCGAATTGATCGGCGCGGCGGGGACGCCCTATCAAAAGGCCCTCTGGCTGCCGAAAATCGCGTCGGGCGAAATATTGCCGACCGCGGTCTTCACGGAGCCGGACACCGGCTCCGATCTCGCCTCCCTCAAGACGCGAGCGGTGCGTGACGCGGAAGGAGGCTGGCGCATTACCGGCGCTAAGACTTGGATCACCCACGCCTCGCGCAGCGATCTGATGACGGTCCTTGCGAGAACCGACCCCGCCAAGCCCGGGCATGGGGGCCTGTCCATCCTCCTGGCCGCGAAAACCCGCGGATCGTCTGACGAGCCGTTCCCCGACGAGGGCCTTTCGGGCGGCGAGATCGGCGTGCTCGGATATCGAGGCATGCGCGAATACGAACTTTCATTTGAAGACTTCCCCGTCCCGGCGGAGGGCCTGCTCGGGCAGCGGGAGGGAGAGGGCTTTAAACAGCTCATGCGAACATTCGAGGGCGCGCGCATCCAGACGGCGGCCCGCGCCGTCGGGGTCGCATGGACGGCGTTCGACCTCGCGCTTTGCTACGCGCAGGAACGCCGGCAGTTCGGGCGTCCGCTTTTGGGCTTCCCCCGGGTGTTCGACAAGATCGCGATGAGCCTCGTCGAAACGGTGATCGCCCGCGAGCTCACCTATTTCGCCGCCCGGGCGAAGGACGCGGGGCGCCGATGCGACATCGAGGCAGGCATGGCGAAGCTTTTGGCCGCGCGCGTCGCCTGGTCGAACGCCGACGCCGGCGTGCAGGTGCATGGCGGGAACGGCTATGCGCTTGAATATGAAATCAGCCGCATCCTGTGCGATGCGCGCATCCTCAATATCTTCGAGGGCGCGGCCGAAATTCAGGCGCATGTCATCGCCCGCGGGCTTCTGAATGAAGAAAGGGGAGAGGCTGAACGGATGAGGCCGAACGCCTAAACAGGACGGGGAAAAGCGCGTGGACGAAGAAGCGTTGAAGGCGTGGATCGGACGGACCGAGGAAACGCGCGACATCGTCGCAAAGGGAACGCTTGATGGACTGGCCGCGTTGCTTGACTACGACAATCCTCCGTGGCCGGAGGGATGTGCGCCGCCCCTTGCGCACTGGCTGTATTTCCTGCCGCGGGCGCGGCAGTCGCAGATCGGGACCGACGGCCATCCAAAGCGCGGCGGCGGCAGTCTTGTTCCGCCCATCGAACTGCCTCGGCGGATGTGGGCCGGCAGTCGCGTGACCTTCTCCGGCGTTCTCGCCATCGGGGCGGAAATCTCGCGCCGCTCCGAGATCGCCGACATCAAGCGCAAGACGGGCAAGTCCGGCGAGATGGCCTTCGTCACTATGCGCCACGAGATCGCCGCTGACGGGGCGCTTCGGATCGTCGAGGAGCAGGACATCGTCTATCGGGAACCGCAGCAGGCGACGACAGCCGCGCCGCGCCAGACTGTTACTGACGAGCCGCCGGGCGAGGTCGCTGTGAGCCGCTCGCTGACGGTGGACACGGTCCAGCTTTTCCGCTTTTCCGCGCTAACCTTCAACAGCCATCGGATTCACTACGACCGGGACTATGCGACGCGGGAGGAAGGCTATCCCGGCCTCGTTGTCCACGGGCCTTATTTGGCGACCCTGCTGATGGATCATTTTTTACGGAACAGACCGGGCGGCGCCGTGACCAGCTTTCAGTTCCGCGCCCGCGCCCCGTTGTTCGACGGCTCGCCCTTCTCGTTGAATCTCGCCGACATCAATGGCGGCGCGGCGCTTTGGGTCGCCGACGCGCATGGCCGGATCGCCATGACCGCGACGGTGACTCGGCGATCGTCGTAGGGGCGGCGGACGCGGCGATCAGCTTAAGGCCGCATAGGGACATCTCGCTGATGTAAGCGGGATGCTTTGCGCGATCAGCGGAGGATCCTATCTTGGCTTGAAGATCACTGGCAGTGACAGCGGACCGCGAGTCTGACCCATCATATATTCGATCTCCGCCCCGGGCTCGATCTCGAAGTCCGGAATGCGTTCGAGCAGCTTTTTGGTGGCGGCGCCGACGATGGTGCGAGCGTACCACTCGCCAAGGCATTTGTGCGGGCCAGCGCCAAAGGCGACCTGGGTATTGATGTTCGGACGTCCGAGAATGAATTCGTCCGGATTTTCGAACACTTTCTCGTCCCGGTCGGCGGAGCCCCATAGCAGGAAGATCTTGTCGCCCTTCTGGAATTGTTTGCCGAAGAATTCCATATCCTGCACGACTTCTCGCTGAATCGCGACCGAAGGGGCCTGGAAACGGATCATCTCGTCAAAGGCTTGGGGAATGAGCGTTGGATCGTCGAGCAATTGTTTGCGAACATGCGGATGGCGGTCGATGACTTCGAACATCGCGCCCATCGCGGCGATGGCGGTGTCGCCGCCTGCGATGATCATCAATTGGATGCAGTTGACGGCCTCTTCATCGGTCACGGGACGGCCGGAGAGGGAGGCAGTGCGCACCGTGTCGATAAAGCCGCCATCCGACGGCTTGCCGCGCCGTTCCGTGACGAGGTTCTTGGCGAATTGCTCCACCCGCCTGAAACCGTCTGCTCGGACCGCCGGATCATGGGCGAACATGCCGTCGGAAGCCGCCTTGCTGCAATATTCGGCCTCCTCTCGGGTGAAATTGAATAGATGATCGAAAAAGACCATATTCGAGATCGGCGTCGCATATCGCGCAGTGAGATCGGCGCGGCCGTCCTTGATGAAACCGTCAATCAGCGAGTCCGCAAGGGGCTCGATCTTGGGTTCAAGTTTCTTGGCCTCATCGCGTGTGAAGAAGGGGTTCAGAATCCGGCGAAACCGCGAATGCTCCGGCGGATCGAGGTCCGATGGAATGAATGTCTGCGGCTTGTCATTCCCCAATACCCCGCCTTTCGTGCTGGTGAAGGATCTCCAGTCGCGCGCCGCCTGTTGAACGGCGGCGTGCGAAACGACGGCCCAATAGCCGCCATAGGACTCTTCCCGGAGGACGTCGCCCTGTTTGCGCATGCGCGCGAGGACCGAAAAATAGGGGCATTTGGCGAAACGCGGATCGTGGACATCGAAATTCCGCGCTAGTTCAGTGACTTCCTGATCGGTGAGGCCCTTCACTCCCTTGGTGCCGGTGTCGTTCATCTTGACTTCCCTGGTTGCGCTAACGCATGGCGAATTTATGCTTTTTGCCGCTTTGCAACAATGTGAAGCAAAATTAGTGGACGCCTGGCGGATTGTATGTCACCCAAGGTCGGGACTGCTCTTCCCTGCCCCGGTGTCCCGGATAGGGGTGACAGGACGCATTTTGCGAACATGCTAGGCGTGGGGACGCTGCCAGCGCAGGCGGGAGTACGCTTTTATGCCTTCGACGGATCAACGCGAGACTTTTGAATCGATTTTGGTCGAACGGCCGGCGCCGGCCGTCTATCGCATAACGCTTAATCGTCCGCAGACGCGCAACGCGCAGGACGTGACGATGCTTTATGAGCTTAATCAAGCCTTCGACATCGCCGCGCGCGACGACGACATTTCTGTGATTATCCTCGCAGCCAACGGACCGCATTTTTCTTCGGGCCACGACCTCGACATCTATGGCTTCGCCGACGAGATGGCGCAATGGGACCCGGTAGGCGTCTGGTGCGGCTTTACATGCAAGGGCGCGGAAGGCCGCATGGGGATCGAAAAGGAGCTGTTCACCGGCCTGCCCGAGCGCTGGCGCAACATTCCGAAAGTCACCATCGCGCAGGTCCACGGCAAGGTGATCTCCGGCGCGCTGGCGCTCGCCTGGCTGTGCGACCTTATCGTGGCGGCCGACAATACGAGTTTTGCGGACCTCACGGTCAATCTCGGCGTCGCCGGCGCGGAATACTTCAATCACCCTTGGGAGCTCGGCATCAGAAAGGCGAAGGAGTTCGCGTTCACAGCCGACTTCATCGATGCGAAAGAGGCGCATCGCCTCGGCATGGTCAATCATGTGGCGCCGCTCGACGATCTTGGAAATTTCACCTTGGCGCTCGCTCGGAAGATCGCCGAGAAGCCGCGCTTTGCGCTAAGGACGCTCAAAGAAGCGCTGAATGCCGCGCAAGACGCGCAAGGGCGCCTCTCCACGCAGAACCACGCCTTTGCGCTCCATCAGCTCACTCATTCCCATAACGAACAGGTTTACGGCTTGCCGATCGATCCCTCCAGCTTGCCGCCGCAGATTCAGGAGAAGCTGCTGGCCGGCCGGGACAAGGCCCTAGCCAAGGCGAAAGAAGAAGACTGAGGCGAATTGCGGCGATGCTCTGGTTTTCTCTCGCCGCCGCTCCGGGCGGTGACGCCGCGCCGCCGGTTCTTGGGCGGTGGGCCAGCCTCTCCCTTCTGCAGGGCGCTTCTAAGGATCACGTAATTAGGGAGCATTGCTAATGAAGCCCTTTAAACTTTTGATCGATGGCGAGCTTGTCGACG
>JBFXBB010000207.1:0-5263 GCA_050183685.1 Amphiplicatus sp. | reverse complement strand
AACCCACGCGTTTGACATCTGGACTCGAACGCATACTTGCGATCGATGCCGCCTTCACGCCGCATCGGGACATAATGATCCTTGAGAAGCAACAATGCCTCGTAGATCAATGCGACGTCCTCAAGTTGTGACTACTTCACGCAGCTAAATGCTCTATTAAGCACTTCAACGGCGCCCGCCAATTCGCTTCGGCACCAATCCTCGAATTGATCCAAAGTTGGCGGTATCGATCTCGCTTCAATCTCTACAGAAGATGCCTGTTGCGCTTCGAGCGCCCTAATCCTTGCTTGAAGGTTCAATTTCGAAGCGCGGGCCTGTTGAGCCTCCTCCTGCGCCTGTTGCGCGTCCTGTTCGTATTGCGCCACCAGACCTTCATAAACTTCTTTGTCTTTGTGGGCCGCTTCACGGAGTTCCCGAATTTCCTCCTCAGCAAGCGCAAGCAAGTCCTTTTGGGAAGTGCCACGCTCTTTGGCGCGCTTCATGCGCAATTCCGCTGCGACGCGTTTTACTTGCGAAAATGGGGGAAAGTAACGGTCCGCATCGCTTCCGGTGGCGCTGCGTATGAGCGTCTGACCGATCAGGAAATTCTGGAAATCGACTGCGCCATTGGGCAAGAACGCTTTGACGCGATCCCCCATGATTAACGGATGAGAATAGGGTTCGTCTTCAGTATCGTTAAAGCCGGGCCGATATGTTCGAATCGCTGCCCGGAATACAGAGAACTCCTTTCCGACCGCATCCGTTAAAGCATAAGACGCGTTCGAAGAGAGAATCGCGACATGCGCCGCGCCGAGCGTCTTCCCATGAAAGTTGACGGCATCAATTGCAGCGTCTGTCGGATTCTCGCTGCCCTCTGGAAGTGAGCAAACGATGAGATCCAGGCGACGGGAGTCATCCCTCATCAGATCGACGAGTTCGTAGACGTCGCTCTCTCTCCTGACAAACCAAGGATCTATGTTGACCTCGCGCCCCTCGACGCGACAGCCGGGAATCTTTTCAACAAGCGTTCGCACGAATCTCTGCAGGGACGGCTGGAATGGCACATCGTCGCCGCGAGTGACACACAGCAACCGCGTTCCGACGAGCACCTCACGGTCATTTCGTTGGGCGACGGTGATTTCATTCACCCAATTGCGCTGAGGCACATCCTTATCGCTGTCATCGAGACGAGCCGCCCAATACCTGGGCTCATCGATCGCGACGGCTGACGTCCGCTGAGCGCCCACCTCTTCGAGTTCAAAGGTTTTGCCTTCCCAAGCCTCCGGCGGAAGTGGTCGTCCCGCTCGGTCGTTAACCCATGGCAGAATGACCTTCAGAGCATCGACGAATGCTGCAGGGTTCGTCGCCGCATCCAATTGGATCAATGATTGACTGATGGGTCGAACAACAGCGTGCGTTTTGCGGAGCCGTGCTGCGAGCGGCGCAAGCTGTTCAGCAAGCGACATGGCACTTGGTGTCACGTTGGGGCTCCCCCTTTGGCAATCAACTCCGCGAACGAATAATTCACGCTCGCGGCGTGGAAATCCGGCTCCTTGGTGAACGGCCGGCGCAAATAATGAACCCTGTGGGCGCCTTCGCCCAAAAACTCGACGATCGCAAGGATGAAATCGTCCGGCTTGTTCAGCGAATAGAGGATTTCGTTCTTCGTGACGGTGATCGTCTCCGCGCCCGAGATGCGACCCTTGACTTCGATGAAGCGCAGACGCCCGGTCCCCGGCACGGCGCTTTCGATATCGTAGCCCAACTTGTCGAACTCGCGATCGACCGGCGCAAAGCCGAGACCGCGCTCGATATCCATAATGATTTCCCGCGCCCGCGCCGCCGCGGCCTGCGTGTCCGTAGCGGACGTAAATGACGCCGGCGCTTTCCCGCCGAGGAGCGCCAGAAGTCCCGCGGGAACGATCAGCACGCCGCCGACCACGACCGGGGGCAAGGGCGCGATCTGCCGCTCGCGGCGTATTTCCTCCATGCGCTTTTCAAGCCGGGCCTGCAGCGCATCCGCGCGCTTTCTCGCCTCACCGGAGTTGAGACGCGCGTTCGCTTTCCCTGCTGATTCCTGATCTTTCAGCTGGTTCGCGCGGAAATCCCAGTAGTTGATCTCCTTGGTGAGGCGGTCCTTCACCGCCGCTTCCGTCTTGTCGAGGAGTTCGATCTTGCGCTTCCTGACTTCCTGCAAATGCTCCGGCACGACGTTCGCGATCGCGTGGCCCATCGCTTTCGATTCCAGATCCTTCGTGATCCATGCGCATTCGGGCCGGGCGATAACTACTTCGGCGGAAGGCTCGCCCTGCGCCAGCGGACGATAGTCGAGATAGGGCGCGTAATTGAGATGCCGCATGCCGCCCTCGGCGTCCGCTTCGACGAAGAGCAACCGCTTTGAGATGACGCAGCGCTCGCCCGACTTCGTCGCGCTCGCATCCTGAATGGCGTGCTCCAGATAAAAGAGCACGCGCGGGCTCGTCCCGGGATCACGGTCATCGACGAGGACAGCGCCGCGGCGCAGGAGATCGCGATGACGTTCGAGAATGAGATCAAGCGTCGCATCCAGCAGCGGATGGCCGGGACACACAAAGGCGGCCGGCGCCAGGCCCTGCGGCGTCAAATGCTGCTTGTCGAAGGCAATGCGCTCATAGCGCGGCAACACCGGGGCGCCCATGCCGACAAGGCGGTCACGATTGCGGACCGGCGCCGGCACGTTGGTCACTTCGTAGCGCCGCGGCTCGCGCTCCTTGAGGCTGCCGCCGAGCCGTTTGAAGCCTTCGAGGACAAAGGACTCGATATAGTGCGGCTGGAGGCGCCTTGCTTGGGCGCGCTCCATATCCTCGCGGATGCGATAGACGCGGCTCGCGTCCATGGAGTCATGCGCCAACGCGTGTTCTTCCAGAAGGTCCTGGATGGCGCGTTTGTCAAAGGCGTTATCGACGACGCGCGTCAGCCGCGCTAGGACGTCGGGCTGCTCTCCATAACGGATCGCCTCGATCAGCAAATCGCGAAGCGACTTGCCCTCGAATTCCAGCTTGCCGAGAACATCGAACACCGCGCCGCCGAGCGCGGCTCGCGCTTCGTCCAGCTTTTCAAGCAGCCGCCGATAGACATCACCCTCGCGCGTGCCGTCGGCGACGAGGTTCCAGAGATGGCAGACTTCCGTCTGGCCGATTCGGTGGATGCGGCCGAATCTCTGCTCAAGACGATTGGGGTTCCACGGAAGATCGTAATTCACCATCAAATGCGCGCGCTGCAAATTGATGCCTTCGCCGGCAGCGTCGGTCGCCAGCAGCACCTGCACTTCGGGATCGTGCTTGAAGGATTCCTGCGCTTTCAGCCGATCCTCCCGGCCCATGCCGCCGTGGATGGTGACAACGGCGGACTGCCGCCCGAGCAGCGTCGTGATGCGTTGGTGCAGATAATTCAGCGTGTCGCGATGCTCGGTAAAGATGACCAGCTTCTGGTGCGGCGACGGCTTCGGTTTTCCGACTGAAGACGTCCCGGCGTCATACGTCGCCGCCTCTTCGGCGAACTGGTTGGCGATGGAAACAGTGGTGAAAATCGCGCCAAGCAGCGAGGCGAGCTCGCGCCATTTCCTGTCTTCGCCGCTCCGCCGGATCGCCAGCGCCATCACTTCGAGGCGCTTCAGCGTTTCGATTTCGATCCGCAGCTCGCCCATCGTTTGCGCCGCTGTCGCCTGATCGAGAATTTGTTCTTCGGCTTCTTCAAGTTCAGCGCCCGGCGCATCCTCCAATTCCTCGATGTCGTCGGCGTCGAGGTCGTCCGCAAAAATCGCGGCGGCGCGCGCGCCGCGCTGCAGCGTATCGAGCTCGCTTAGCCGGCTTTCCAGCCGTTCGCGGCGCCGTCTTAGCGATTGGTAGATCGCTTCCGGCGATGACGCGAGACGGCGTTGCAAGATGGTTAGGGCGAAGCCGACGGTCCCGGCGCGCTTGTCGTTCTCCAGCGCCTTCGCGCGATCGAATTCCTGGCGAACATAATTGGTGACTTCCTTGTAGAGCGCGGCCTCGGGAGCCGAGAGTTGATAGGGAACCGTGTAAGCGATGCGCTCCGGAAAGAGCGGCGTGCCGTCGAATTTGAGCAGGTTTTCCTTGACCATCCGGCGCATCAGGTCAGAGACGTCCGCAGTATGCGCGCCGTCGCGGAAGCGGCCCTCGAAACGATCGCCATCGAGCAGCGCCATGAACAGCTGGAAATCTTCTTCCTTGCCGTTGTGCGGCGTGGCCGTCATCAACAGGAAATGCCGCGTCAGCGTCGAGAGAAGCTGGGCCAGGCGATAGCGCTTCGTGTATTTGATCTCGCCGCCGAAGAATGTCGCCGACAGCTTATGCGCTTCGTCGCAAACGATGAGATCCCACTGGCAGTCCGGCGCCTGGAGCTTCAGTTGCACGTCTTCGTTTCGGGAGAGTTTGTCGAGCCGCGCAATCACAAGATCGGTTTCGAGAAACCAGTTGCCCGTCCGCGCTGCTTCCAGCTTGTCGTTCGTCAGTATGTCGAACGGCAGATTGAACCGGCGATTGAGTTCGTCCTGCCATTGTTCCGCGAGGCTTCCCGGGCACACAACCAAGCAACGATGCAAGTCGCCCCGCGCGATCAGTTCTTTCATCAAGAGCCCAGCCATAATCGTCTTGCCGGCGCCCGGGTCATCCGCCAGCAAAAAGCGCAGCGGCTGACGCGGCAACATCGCTTCGTAAACAGCGGTGATTTGATGCGGCAGCGGATCGACGATCGAGGTGTGAACGGCGAGGACAGGGTCAAACAGATGCGCGAGGCGGATGCGCTGAGCTTCCGACGTCAATCGAAACAGAGCCCCGTCGCCATCGAAGCTCCAGGGACGACCCTCCTCGACTATTTCAATGCGCGGCTCGTCATGACGGTAAAGGAGCACATTCGCCACTTTGCCGGCCGCATCCTTGTAGGTGAGCTCGAGCGCCTCCGATCCGAACCATTGAACGGTGACGACCGTGGCGGCGCCAGTCGGTAGGATACCGCGAATGACCGCGTTGGGTTTCAGGGCCTCAAGTTCGGCCATGTATTAGCTCCAGGAGAGACGTTCAGGCCCGCGTGGTTGAAGAGTGATAACCGGAAAAAGGCAATCCTGCATTTAATTCATCATTGCCGGAAAGTCGCGATCTAGGGTGTAGACTCAAATCAGGAACCACATTCTGAGGGCGACGAGAGCGACGGCGGCCTCGAAGTTGCGTTTGAGTTTATCATATCTTGTGGCGATGCGCCTGTAGTCTTTGAGGAAGCAGAAGGC